>JBBRDW010000011.1:0-67791 GCA_038203525.1 Chitinophagales bacterium
TTTAGCATTCACACTACTTACTCATATCCATTTTCAAAAATGATTGTTTGCCCTTTTTGCATAAGCACTTCAGCAATTCCGTTTTCATTCGTCTTCACATTTTCCTGCGCAATATTTTTTACAACCATTGTTTTAAAAGGAAGTTTAATGCGAAGTAAGCCGCCCTGTTCTGCAAAAACTTTTACTATAGTTGGTGCGCCATTTTCTATTTTAGCGCTGATTAAAAATGCACCTTCTGCACGAAGGTTATTAAACGAAACATCTTTCCATGCGTCAGGTACTGCGGGAAAAATTTCTGTATAATTTGTTTTGCTTTGCAGCAATAATTCATGCACGCCTTGTGCAAAAGCAAAATTACCTTCGAGCGTAAAAGGGCGGTAAACAAAATTGCTGTATTGGCCACCCTTTTGGTCGCCGTTCAAATGAAAACTGTTGATGGAACAAAAGTTATTCGCAAAAATCTGGAGTTGTTTTACAGCGCTATTGGCCTGATGTGCTCTTGCATAAATACAAGCCGCCCAGCTAAAGGAATACCCGCACCAGTTGCGGGTACCTTCTTGTTCAAGGCGATGCAGAGAAAGGTCGATAATTTTTTTCTGTTGTGGGTTATTTACATCGAGCTGTGCTATTGGATAAACAGCCATCAACTGTGCATGGTGGCGGTGCGATTCATCAAGGTTTTGGCCTGGTGCAATCGTTAAACCTGTTTCGTTCACATCAAAATCCGGTAATTGATTTAATATGGTTTTCCAGTGAGCAGCTTCTTCTTTTTTATTCATTACAAACGCAACTTCTGCTGCAGCACTCAACGCAAATTTGTACAGGCTTAAATCGTAATTGGTATAATTGGTAAACCATGCTTTAATATCATTATCGTGATACTCCGGGCTGGAACTTAGTGGTATCAGGCGTTTGCCATCTTTAAGGTAAGTGATGTTTTCGATAAATGTTGCTACTGCGTGCAAATAAGGATATGCTTTTTGCTGTAGAAAATTTTTATCCATTGAATATTTCCATTGCCAGTAAAAATGTTGCGCCAGCCAGGATGAAACAGAAGGCGATAATGAATACTGTATCCAGCCGCCCATGGCTTTACCCGTTAACGTAGTAACACCAGGCACTGCTAATCCTGGTACGCCAAAATATTGCTTCGTATATTTTTCATTTTCTGCTTTTACTTTCCACAACCAGTCCGTATAAGTTAACGCATCGTTCAGGCGATTGCCTGTATAACAGGGCCAGTAACTAAGTTGGGTATTGAGGTCGTGGTGAAAATCTCCTTTCCAGGGTGGCAGGCTGCCATTGTCGGCTGTCCATATCGCCTGCAACGTTATGGCTGGTGAGCCTTTACGGGCAACGCAACCCAGCTTGTACATTTCCAGGTAATATTGCTTTTCTAAAATTTTATCCGGTAATGTAACAGAGGATTTGCTCCAGAAATTTTTCCACCACGCAACATGCACCGGCCAGTTAGTGGGTTCTTTCGCTGAGGTATTTAACACCGGCAATACTGCCGCCCTGTCATTTGAAATGGTCCATTCACCAATGATATTGTTATTTGGAAATTTTCTCCATTCCACTAAAATTTCATAATAGTGACCGCCATTTGTAGGCTGATGATATTGGATACTGTTTGGTGTTTTTGTAACCGTTCCTTTTTTATAGCCCAGCACAGCCAGCCCCTCGCCGCCATGGCTGTTATCATCTGCACCGGTATTCTTGCCTAAGTAATCTGGAACAATGATCTCGGGGATTATTTTTTCATGTGCAATATTTTCGATACTAAAATAACCCACATTGCCAGAGGCATGTACGTAACTATTGAAACGTACCCCATTTGTGAAATTTACCACGCATAAAGCCGTTGTAATATCTAATGAAACTTTTTTTACAACTCCAAGTTTTGACAGATCAAACTCCAGGGCACCGCCCGGTAATTTTGTAGGGTAAGCAATATTATCATATGGCCAGTCGCCCAGTTTATGTACGGTATCGTAATCGTTTTTTGCAACCTGCTGCTGCACAAATTTGTAATTAAATTTCGATAAATCTACTGCTGTTCTTTCGTCCCACAAATCAACCCTGTCAAGGCTTATACGCAGTTTATCTTCTTTCTGCCATACCAAAGCGCCAAGCATCCCGTTACCCAGTGGCATGGCTTCGTCCCAATGTTTTGCAAGTGAATCAAACACAAGATTGTGCGATGCATTGGGCTGGGCAAATGCAAAAGCGGAAAAGAAAAAAAACAAAGTTGAAAATATTGTTTTCATGGAAAGAGAATTATTTTGTTACCGGCTTTTATTTTTTCATAGCATCGTCTGTTGTGTCACTCACTTGTACGGTTGGATTGCGAAGCAGCAATAAAAACATCCCGCACCATGATCAATTTCAGCATGCGGGATGTTGTATTTTTTGCTCAAAAGAATTACTATTGTACAAGAGTGCGACGCAACGGAAGCCCCATTATTTTACAGATGCAGGGTACAAAAATTTATTTAAGCTTAGCCGTTTGCTCTGTAAAATATTGTTTGGTTGCTATAACATCGGGCAGGCTGTTTAGCCAGTTAGACTCCTGTTCAATAGACAGCATGCCACTGAAATGCTGGCGTTTTAATTCTGCAAAAATTGCCGGAAAGTCAATAATGCCTTTGCTTACAGCGGTATCAGCTGCATCGGTATTATTAAACTCTTTAATGTCTTTGAGGTGCAAACCATAGATATGGCCTTCTAATTTTTTAAGGCATTCTACCGGATCAAGCCCGTTGCGTGCCCAGTGGCCCACATCGGCAACGGAACCTATATTAGGATGACCCTGTGCGGCGGCCAATACAGAATCGGGGCTCCAGTAATGATTGGGCTTTGGATGGTCGTGAATAGCAATTTTAATTCCGTAAACACCGGCCATACTATCTACCATATTCCACTGATCATCCCTTGGCTCACAGGTAATATAGCTGAGACCAAATTCCTTTGCGAGGTCGAAGGCCTTTTTCCATTCTTCGTTTGTATCGGGAGCAATAACGCCCATTGCTGTGATACTTATGCCTTTGGAGCTTAGCATATCTTTTAGTGCTGCTTTACTTTCGGCTGACATATTGATACCAAAAGTATCTGGCATACCGCCGCCCAAAGGCTGACCCCAGTATGCTTCTATGTTTTTTATACCTGCACTGTCTACTTTATTCAATGCTTCAGTAAATGTAAAATGATTAAAGGTCCACATCTGCACACCTAATTTCCAGTTTGCAGTTATGTCCGCTGAATCCACTGATTTATCTAATGTGCTGTCTGCAGGCTTTCCATTATTGCATTGTGTTAGCAGAATGAGGAACAGTAGGCTTACGCTGGCAAATACAATCCGTTTCATGTTCTTGAGTTTAAATAATTTATAGAGATTATTAATAAGGGGGGAAAGTTAGATAATTTGACGGCAAAATGGTTGATCATTTCATGAGGCCGTATTATATTCTATAACGTCGCTCATCATTCTTGAAATGGTGAATAGAAATGACCTATAAAAAAATTTAAAAAAAAGTAGCAAGCTACGGTTACATTTCCTGTTTGTGCAGAAACTACTATATACAATGAATGAAACAGCAGGTTAGCGCAGCCAGCAGGATTAAGTCCACAACATTAAATTTAACATAACCACAAATTATTTTAAGCAAAAGAACTGCTGGTAATTACACCTATTTTTTCCGGCGTTTTCCTCTATTTAATGGCTTCTAAACCCAGCCGCCCAACCTAAAAAACTATTTTTGAACCTTTCACAAGTAAAGCTTTGATGTAGATGAGAAATATTTTGTTGGAACGGGCTTTTAAAAAGAGTACCTATCGGCAAAAAAATACTCTGCAATAGTTTTCTTTATAAAAACCACTACAAAGTATAAATGGAAATAAAGGTTAGCAACGGCGTGTTCCATAAGGTTGTTTAACTTTAAACACCGTTTAAATAAACTTCCATTACTCATCGACTTCAATTTTTTATTAAAGTTTAATTAAACGAAACGGATGTTTAATTTTAAAGGCCAAAAACAATTTAAATATTACAAATGCGGGCACATCCACTAAAATATGCATCGCCTTTTCTAATATACGGGCTTGCCCTGTTATCTTTATTCAACACCGGCATTTGGTGCTGGCTGGCGTTGATTTATGCCTGGATACTTGTACCTGCTGCGGAGCTTTTTCAAAAACCAGACCCCGCCAATATGGAAATGGCGGAAGAAGAAATAGCAAAAGAAAACGGGTGGTACGATTATATTTTGTATAGCGTGGTGCTGTTTCAATTCGCTGCTCTTTTTATTTTTTTGTGGCAGATGAAACACAGCAGCTTCAATTCGTTTGATGCGGTTGGCAGGATTTTTACAATGGGCTTACTATGTGGTACATTTGGAATAAATGTGGGGCACGAACTTGGACACCGCTCTAAACAATTTGAAAAAATATTTGCAAAAGCTTTGTTGCTTACCAGCCTTTATATGCATTTCTTTATTGAGCATAATAAGGGTCACCACAAAAATGTAGCTACAAAAAATGACCCTGCAAGTGCAAGACTTTGGGAACCTGTTTACATGTTTTATTTCCGGTCGGTTTTTTTGAGCTATATAAGCGCCTGGAAAATTGCCAACAGAGATATGTCGAAAAAAGGTATGGCTGCTTTTAGCCTGCGTAACGAAATGCTTCAAATGCATTTGATACAAGTTGCTTTTGTTGCAATAATATTTTTTTCGTTCGGCTGGCTGGTAACAACCTGGTATTTAATTGCGGCAGTAATTGGCATAACATTGCTGGAGACCGTAAATTACATTGAACACTACGGTTTAAAAAGGAATGAATTAAGTGCCGGAAAATTTGAAAGAACTATGCCGGCACATAGCTGGAACAGCGATCACATTATTGGCAGAATGATGCTTTTTGAGTTAAGCCGCCACAGCGATCATCACTATCTTGCCAGCCGAAAATACCAATTGTTGCGCCACCATGATGATGCACCCCAAATGCCCACTGGCTACCCCGGTATGATGATATTGTCTTTAATACCTCCGGCTTGGTTTTACGTTATGCACAGGCAAATGCGTAAATATAAAACAGCGAATTAATCAATTAGTAACTCATAACTTTTACTTCGCAGGTTCCCCATGCTGCTTAGAGATATATTGTACAAGACTACGACCACCGCCTCGGGCGGGGCAAGCTGCAACAGGGATGCCATAAAGAACAAAGTCTGGCCCAAAATGTATTTATTACTTAATTTTTTCCCGTTCGCGGTTTTTTATAAAGCGCTAGGTTTTATCTGCTACATTTGCACCCTAACAAATGTTAGCACATGAATTTTAAGAACGAGGAGATAACAGAACAGGTAGCACAAACAGCCAGGGATTTTGCCAATCAATATATACGGCCACATGTAATGGAATGGGACGAAACCCAGCAGTTTCCACTCCACATTTTTAAGGAAATGGGAAAGCTGGGTATGATGGGCGTTTTTGTTCCCGAAGAATATGGGGGCACCGGCCTTGGTTACACAGAGTATAAAATCATCATTGAAGAGATAGCTAAAGTTTGTGGCTCTATTGGGTTGAGCCTTGCCGCGCATAACTCACTTTGCGTGGGCCATATTCTTGCCTTTGGCAATGAAGTACAGAAACAGAAATACCTGCCAAAACTGGCATCAGCCGAGTGGTTGGGCGCCTGGGGTTTAACCGAGCCCAACACCGGGAGTGATGCCGGCAATATGAAATGCACTGCCGTAAAAGATGGCGATAACTGGATTTTGAACGGCACCAAATGCTGGATTACGCATGGTAAAAGCGGCGATATTGCAGTTGTTGTGGCGCGTACGGGCGAACCCCGCACCAGAAATAACTCCACTACTTTTGTTATTGAGCGTGGTGCCCCGGGTTTTAGTGCAGGCAAAAAAGAAAACAAATTAGGGATGCGGGCCAGCGAAACGGCCGAGATGATCTTTGAAAACTGCATTGTTCCCGATAGCAGCCGCCTTGGTGAAGTTGGCGATGGTTTTAAACAGGCCATGAAAGTTTTGGATGGAGGAAGAATTTCTATTGCATCCCTTTCGTTGGGTATTGCAAAAGGAGCGTATGAGGCGGCATTGCAATACTCAAAAGAACGCTACCAGTTCGATAAACCTATCTCAGATTTTCAGGGCGTAAGTTTTAAACTGGCCGATATGGCCACAGAAATAATGGCTGCAGAATTAATTACCCTAAAAGCCTGCGATCTTAAAAATAAAGGACTTAAAGTTACCAAACAAGCTGCCATGGCTAAGTATTATGCCAGCGAGGTAGCCGTTAAAGTAGCCAATGATGCGGTACAGATTTTTGGCGGCTATGGGTACACCAAGGATTTTCCTGTTGAAAAATTTTACCGCGATGCTAAGCTTTGTACCATTGGCGAAGGCACTTCAGAAATACAAAAAATAGTTATTGCCAGGGAATGTTTTGATGAGTAGTAAAAAAGTATAGTAATTATTTTTTTAAATTTATGTACCCGGCATAAGTTTTTTAATTAAGCTTTTCTTGCGTCGCACTCTTGTACCTTCAGAACAATTATGAGCAGGTGACTGCACAATATTCTTTGCCTGGTTGCTTTATTACCTTCTTGCATTTGCTTGACGCAGCACAAGAGTGCGACGCAACAGCTGACGCCATAAAAAACTGTGGCTGGTAACAAAAAACCGCTTATGGTGTCAATAAGACACTTTTATAAAATTCTTGAAGCTATATAACCTTTTACACCTAAATTTATAGCATTCATAAATTATAAAAGTCATAAAACGTCAAATGAAAAAGTTTCAATTATTGCTTTTAGCTGCCATTATAATCCTGTATTTTTCGTGCAGCAATTCTAAAAATGGCAAACCGCTGGTCCTCGTTTTTTCTAAAACTGCCCAGTTTCGCCATACATCTATACCAGCCGGAATAGCAGCCATTCAGAAGTTGGGAGCAGAAAACGGTTTTGAAGTGGAAGCCACTGAAAATGCAGATGAATTTAACGAAGATTCACTGAAAAAATATGCAGCAGTTATTTTTTTAAGTACAACCGGCGATGTGCTGGATTATAAGCAGGAAGCGGCTTTTGAGCGTTTTATACAGGCAGGTGGCGGTTACGTTGGCGTACATGCAGCAACAGACACAGAATACGACTGGGGCTGGTATGGCAGATTGGTTGGCGCCTATTTTAACGGCCATCCAGAACAGCAGGACGCAAAATTTATTATCAAGGATAAAAACTTTGCAGCTACTAAATTTTTCACCGATACTGTTTGGCAACGTAAAGATGAGCTGTACAATTTCAAAAAAATAAACCCCGATATTCATGTGCTCATTACTATTGATGAATCATCCTATAAAGGTGGAACCAATGGTGCATTTCACCCAATGAGCTGGTACCACGATTATGATGGAGGACGTGCCTTTTATACAGAGCTTGGCCACACTGATGAATCTTATACAGAGCCAAATTACCTCAAGCATCTACTGGGCGGTATTGAGTATGCTATTGGTGATAACAAACCACTTGAATATTCCAAAGCTACATCAGAATTGCCTCCGGCTGAGGAGCGTTTTACTAAAACGCAGCTTTCGATGGGCGAATTTTTCGAACCAACAGAAATGACGATCCTTCCAAATTTTGATGTAATGATCGTTCAGCGCCGTGGTCAAATTCTTTTATACAGTAATGAAAAAAAGAATGTAAAACAGGTGGGCTTACTAAATGTTTACTGGCGTACAGCTACGCCTGGCGTTAATGCAGAAGAAGGTTTAATGGGCCTTTGTAAAGACCCCAATTTTGCAAAAAATAATTGGGTGTACATGTATTATAGCCCCGCAGACAGTGCTGTAAACAGGTTATCAAGATTCACGCTCAAAAATGACACGATAGATCTTGCCACAGAAATTTCGATCCTTGAAGTTAAATCTCAGCGCAATATTTGCTGCCATACCGGTGGCTCCATTGCTTTTGGCCCGGATGGTTTATTATATTTTTCTGCCGGCGATAATTCAACTCCTTTTAATGAACCGGGTGTAAAGTATGTGAACAGCGGTTTTGGCCCAATGAATGACCTGCCTGGCCATCAACAATATGATGCACGAAGATCCTCCGGTAATACGAATGACCTACGTGGTAAGATCAATCGAATCAAGGTAAATGATGATGGTACTTATTCTATACCCGATGGCAACCTTTTCCCCAAAGGCACCGATAAAACCAGGCCTGAAATTTATGTAATGGGCAACCGCAATCCTTACCGCATTTCTGTTGACCAGAAGAACAGTTTCCTCTATTGGGGCGAAGTGGGCCCAGATGCTGACAGCGACAGCCTGGATACCCGCGGCTCACGTGGTTATGATGAAGTAAACCAAGCACGCAAAGCAGGTTATTTTGGCTGGCCTTTATTTGTTGGCAATAATTTCCCCTACCGCGAGTTTGATTATGCCACCGGTAAAAGTGGCCCGGCTTATGATCCTGCAAAACCAATTAATAATTCAAGAAACAATACCGGTCTTACAGAACTGCCACCTGCCCAACCTGCTTTTATATGGTACCCGTATGCCGCTTCGGCAGATTTTCCGGAAGTGGGCAGCGGTGGACGTAATGCCATGGCTGGCCCAGTTTATTACACAGATATGTTTCCTAAAGAAACGCGTCTGCCTGATTACTACAATGGCAAACTATTGATTTACGACTGGATACGCGGATGGATAAAGGCAGTAACCATGCTACCCAATGGCGACTTTGATAAAATGGAACCTTTCTTCCCCAACATTAAAGTGAACTCTCTAATTGACATGGAAGTTGGCCCTGACGGAAAATTATATTTACTGGAGTATGGCACAGGATGGTTCAGTAAAAATCCTGATGCTGGTCTTTTCCGTATCGATTATAATCCCGGAAATATGGCACCACAGGTTAGCGAATTGCAGGTAGATAAAACTTCTGGCAATTTACCTTTTGCTATAAAAGCATCGGTAACTGCTAAAGATCCTGAGAAAGATAAACTTACTTATGTATGGGATCTAGGTAACGGCACTTCAAAAGAAACCACAGAGCCAGCCCTTGATTATTCATACACCGGAGCTGGCGATTTCAAAGTTTCAGTAACGGTAAAAGATGCCCAGGGGGCTTACACAAAAAGCGATGCCATTGCTGTATATGCAGGTAACGAAGAACCGGTTGTTTCCTTATCAATTACCAGCGGCAATAAATCATTTTACATGCCCGGTGTTCCTGTAAATTACAAGGTAGAAGTAAAGGATAATGATACAGCAAAAGTAGATCCTGCCAACCTCTATATTTCTGCTGAATATATGCAGGGTTACGATAATGCAGCTTCTGCAATGGGGCATCAGAAGGGTGCAGCAGCCGTAAGTGGCAAAAGCCTCATGCTTTCGTTAGATTGCAAGAGTTGCCATAAAGAAGCAGAAAAATCTGTAGGCCCGGCGTTTATAGCCGTTGCTGCAAAATATGCAAAAGACCCAAATGCTAACAGCTACCTAAGCCAAAAAATTATTAGTGGCGGCGGCGGCGTTTGGGGCGACGTTGCCATGGCTGCACACCCTACACTGGCAGAAAATGATGTGCAGCAAATCGTAAGTTGGATATTAACACTTGGCAATAACACAACGGTAAAAAAATCGCTGCCGCAGGAAGGTTCTGTAACACCTTCTGCTAGTGAAAAACCAAACAGTATTTTGGTTTTAGCAGCAAGTTATACAGATAAAGGCGGCACTAATATTAAAGCGCTTACGGGTACCAACAGCATTGCTTTGCGCAGCAATAATTACAGTTTTACAGGCAAGGAAAAAATACAGGGCTTTACTGTTTTTGCCTACAACGGCATGAACGTGATGATTATGCCAAATGGAGAAGGTTCAATCGGTATTGACAGCCTTGATCTTTCAGGTGTGCACTCCATTAACATTACGAGTGGGTGGCAGGATGTACCGCAGTTTGGTTTCGATTTTGAAGCAAGGCTCGATGGCGCAGACGGTAAACTGCTCGGTAAAGGGAGCATGCCCGCACCAAAGAAAGATCAAAAAGGAGGCATGGCACATTTACCAATAGAAGCGGTAACAGATGGTAATTTTCACAGCGTTTATATTAAGTATACCCCGAATAATTCAAAGGGGACCGCCGTACAGGGTGGAATTATAAGTTTGCAATTCAACGCAAAATAAAGTACCTGGAATTTGCTATTAGCCCGACAAAAAATTCATTGTGCGTCTTGGTTGCAGCTTGCCCTGCTCTAAGCGGTGGTCGCACTCTTATCCTTTAAGAAAGAATTGCACAACAAATCAAATGCCCGCTATAGTAACAACGCCATAATCAGACAAAAGAAAAGCAGCAGTATTATATATTGCTGCTTTTTCTTTTTACATAAACCCAGTCAATTACGAGTATCGTAATTAAAATAACCAAGCCGAAAAATTCCCTGGTTTCTTCTATCCACGGCTTTTCCGCCTTCATTGTTCCGGCAATATTTTCTTCGTTGTGCAGGTTTATCCAGTCGAGCAAACCATTGGCATCAAAAACTTTATAGGTTGCATATGCTGCATACAAAACTATTCCAAGCATATATAATTTAGGATAAAATTTTAGTTTAGAAGCCTGCCAGCAAAGTACCGAAGTGTAAAGGTAAATCGGCATCCAGAGATACGGGTCGGGATCGTTGTATTGCAACGCTGCAAAGAGAAAAAATGTAAAACAGAAAAAAATATTGAAAATTTTCATGGCAGGTTATTTAGATAAAGTTATATAAATTGAAAACACGCCCTTCAGCTCAAATATAATCTGAACGCACAAGAGTGCGACGCAAGTACAGCCAAATTCATATTCAATTGCCGGGCACAAAAAAACCCACAACTTTCATTGCGGGCTTTAATAAATTTACCAAACGAAAACTTAGAGCGCCGTTGCACCTTCAACCAATACCGTTACCTTGTTTTGTAATACTTCAACAAAGCCACTCTGTATGCTGTAGTTTTCAATACTACTCTTATCGATCAATATTTTGAGGTTCCCTTTACCCAAAGCACTTACCAGAGGGGCATGTTTATCAAGCACTTCGAACTGGCCGGATATACCTGGCAACTGAACGCCGTACACATCTCCACTGTATATTTTTTTCTCTGGTGTTAATATTTCTAATGTCATAAAGCCCCTCCATCTCCCCCAGCGGGGGAGGGTTTGAAACACGCTGACTGATTTTGAAAGTCACCGTATTTTATTTTTTAAATGATGAATAAAGAACCAAAAAAAAAACCTGTTATCGTCCATCATATACTTCCCTTTTGGGGAGGTTAGGTGGTGCTACTTTTATCCCTGTGCTGCAGCCAATAATTTCTTTCCTTTTTCAATGGCATCGTCAATTGTACCAACCAAGTTGAATGCCGCCTCAGGATACTCATCCACTTCGCCATCCATGATCATGTTAAAGCCTTTAATGGTATCGTTGATATCTACAAAAATGCCTTTTAAACCCGTGAACTGCTCTGCCACAAAGAAAGGCTGGCTAAGAAAACGCTGTACACGGCGTGCACGGCTTACCGTTAATTTATCTTCATCGCTCAATTCATCCATACCAAGGATGGCGATGATATCCTGCAATTCTTTATAACGCTGTAAAATCAGTTTTACGCGGTTAGCACAATCGTAATGCACATCACCAACGATCAACGGAGTAAGAATACGGCTGGTAGAATCCAGTGGATCCACCGCAGGATAAATACCAAGATCGGATATTTTACGGCTTAATACAGTTGTTGCATCGAGATGGGCAAATGTTGTTGCGGGAGCCGGATCGGTCAAGTCATCCGCAGGCACATAAACCGCCTGTACCGAAGTGATGGAACCGTTCTTTGTAGAAGTAATACGCTCCTGCATTAAACCCATTTCCGTGGCAAGTGTTGGCTGATACCCCACTGCACTTGGCATACGTCCAAGCAACGCTGATACCTCAGAACCTGCTTGTGTAAAACGAAAGATATTATCTACGAAGAACAAAATGTCTTTTCCTTTTCCGGTGCCATCGCCATCACGGAAATATTCGGCGATTGTTAGTCCGCTCAAAGCCACACGTGCACGTGCTCCCGGAGGTTCGTTCATCTGGCCGAATACGAAAGTTGCCTGCGATTCTTTCAAACCTTCCATGTCAACTTTACTCAAATCCCATCCACCTTCTTCCATGCTGTGTTTAAAAGCATCACCGTATTTCATAATGCCGGCTTCAATCATTTCACGCAACAGATCGTTTCCCTCACGGGTTCTTTCCCCTACACCAGCGAATACTGACAAACCACCATAACCTTTTGCGATGTTATTGATCAGTTCCTGGATCAATACGGTTTTACCAACACCCGCACCGCCAAACAAACCGATCTTACCACCTTTTGCATAAGGCTCAATAAGGTCAATTACTTTAATACCAGTATATAATATTTCTGTAGCGGTACTAAGATTTTCAAACAATGGAGGCAAAGCGTGTATTGGGCGGCCATTTACTTTGCTTACCTGTGGCAGACCATCAATTGCATCGCCGGTTACATTAAAGAGACGGCCGTAGATCGCTTCGCCGGTTGGCATTGCAATGGCGATACCTGTATCAATAACTTCCATGCCGCGCATAAGACCTTCCGTTCCATCCATTGCAATCGTGCGTACGCTGTCCTCACCGAGGTGTTGCTGTACTTCAAGAACCAATTTATCTCCGTTATCCCTTCTCAGTTCCAACGCATTATAGATTTCGGGAAGGTTGCCATTAGTAAACTGAACGTCAACTACCGCACCAATGATCTGTTTTATTTTACCTTTAAAGGCCATATATAAAAGGTTTAAATTTTGCGGCAAAGGTAAGGGAACAGCTTTATAAATGTTTTGAAGTTAAGAGTTTGTAATTATTTTTTTTTAGCCCGGCAGTGATGCCTTGAATTGGGCTTTACTTGCGTCGCACGCTTATACGTTCTGTCCATCTGTGACCGGCAACCAACAACCTGTTTCCTTAACAGAGCAATGTTGAACATAGCTCTAAAAGTACAAGCGTACGACGCAAGAGGCGATGCCATGTAAAACAAATGCCTGGCCAAAAATTTTCTTTAAACTCCCAAAAAAATACCCGCTAACCAAAAGCCAGCGGGTATTATAAATTTTCTTTATGTTAAATCAATATGCCCAAAGATTCTGTTCGTAGTTAAAGATCTTCTCTTTTATTTTTTCGCCCTCGAGCAAACGATACATGGTATTGTTTGGATACAATGCGGACAATGGCTGATCTCCCGGATTGTCAAAAGTAGATTTTACAATATAGCTGCTGAACATACGGGCTTCAAATAAATCTTCCCAACTCATTCTTGCTCCAAAATTCTTAGGGTTGTATACTTTTGCATTAGCCAAAATTGGCCTTGCATCGGGATAATACACCCACCAAATTGGACGGTAGCTGTTTGGAATAATTTCACCCGTAGAAAGCCTGTAGGGAATTACCGGCGCTATACCCAATATTCTAACAAATAAGCGGCTGCTTTCTTTGTCGAAAATCCATTCTTCCTTTACTTGGAATTTGTAAATAGAATCAGGCTCAATCGCTTTTGCCCGAACTTCATAGCCCACGGTATTTCCATCGCGGTCGAGCTTAGCAGAAGTATCAAACCCACTGCCAAATGCATTCATCGCAGCATCGGCAGTTATGGGAGTTGTAAATCGGTCATCATCGCCACTGAAAGCTGTTAATTTATTATCCTGAATTGCACGTAGTAAAATACTTATAAACCTTTGGTTGCCGTTATTCTCTTCTGCAGCATACCTGAATGGCAGATTTTGTTTTTCTCTTGCGTCTATTTCTCTCCAAACCCGCACCCGATATACAGCGTCGTCTTCTCTTATATTTTCATAAGGTAGCGAAAATGAATCATTGCCCATTTGACCCGAAAAATTTGGATCTACTGCCATGTCATCGCGCTGTGTGTACTTAATATTGTCAAGCAAGCCATTTCCGGATCCTTTTATAACTGTAATTGGAAGGGATGTATCAATGTTAAGTTTTGAATTGGTGTTATTATTTAAATAAGCGGAGCCTCCGGGTTTTGTCGTATCGGTGCCTTGATTGGAATATGCGGATTTTGTATTACTCTGTGCTTGCGTGGTATTGTAAGCACTAACCGGAGCTTTAGGGCGGGCTTTAGGTTTAGTTACCTTTTTTTGAGCTAATACGGAGTCGGTGCAAGCAAGAACTAATGCTAAACAAAGAAACCATTTTAAATGTGCTGTTTTCATATATTAAATATTTTATGGCAGAAGATTGAAAACGATTGGTGGCAATGACCTTGAGCCACCAGGTCCGTTTGCCTTTATTTCATCTATGGTAATAGTGCTACCTGCTTTTGCTTTTTCAATAAGATCTTTTACAGAGTCGAAAGTATCTCCCGAAACCTGCCTGGCCTGCAAATTTGGGAAATTGGCTCCTGTACAAACAATCGTATAACCGGTTATGTTGAACTTAACACCTTCAAAAACAAAATTTTCCAGTTCCGCTCTTACCCCAAACTGCGCTTTAAAGTCGTTTACTTTCATTGGCCCACCTTTACTTTTTCCTACTTTGGCAACGGGATCAGGCACAGGTTTTACCCTGAACTCGAATGTTTGTGGCTTTTGCTGACCGTCAATATTCAAAATTACAGTGGCAGTGCCAGGCCTTACAGGCTCTACAATATATTGACCAGGTTTATCGCCTTTGGTAAGTTTACCATTATCAATTGATGGATGTACTTTTTCATCGCCAACATTTCCTCCGCTCACAGACAATGGGTTTTGCAATCCTATGTAAAGAACTTTAACCGCATCTGCACTTACACTTGCGCCGGTGGGAGAACCCACAACGTACTGAATGGGTACTGTTTTTATTTGAGGTTTACCATCCTGATCGGTGTAATTAATAGTTACTGTAACCGTTTTTGTACCCACTCCGTTTGCAATAAATTTTTGCCGGGCCAAACCATCTGGACCTATTGGGGAAGCAGCGCCATTAATGGATATTGAAGGCTTTTTTTCACTGTTAAAAGCACCAAGCCCTGCAGTGATTTCCATTTCCTGCCCATCCATTAAATAAGTTGCACTTGATTGCACCAGTGGAATATAGGTGTCAAATCTTAATTCAACCTGCCCTACTTGCTTGTGACAAAATTCGACAACCTTATTTTCAGAGGTTTTTACATCATTTTGAAATTTGCTCAACATTGTTAGTGTTGCAACAGTAGGTGTCATTTGAAAATATGCAGCCTCCCACGATTTATTAACTTTATTCTGCACTGCAGGCATACTTAAATCTATCGGAAGATTATCATTAAATTCTTTTGCAATTGTTGGGTCGATTGCTAATAACTGCTTGCGATAGTCCTCAAGCTTCTGGTACAATTGTTTTCCAAGGTTACCCTCAACCATCAACCTTGTAGAAACTTCAAGATTATCTTCCTTAAATGAAGAATCACCATTTTTTTTCGGATCAAAATCAGCCGCAATCAAAATTGAATCTTTTACTTGCTGGATAAAATTATCAATAGATACAGTAAGCTGTTGCGCTGTTTGCGCCTTAGGATACCAGATTTGGGCCTTATCATGTGATACTGGATCTTTTAATTTATCCTGCAAAGAACTAATATATTGTGAAGTGGAAAGACCTACTACAACACTACTCTTTTGCAAACTCGCATCCACTGTTTTAAAAGCTGTTAGTATTTCAGATGATACATTTAGTGCCAACAACGCAGTTAGAACCAAATACATTATATTTATCATCTTCTGCCTCGGCTCCTTAGGTAATGCCATTCTATCTCAGTTTAAGATTGTTTTCTTTAAATTGTCAATAATGATAAATCTATTCGTTTACTTAACCCCCTGCATGGCACCAATCATATTGCCATATATTTGGTTCAATTTGTTCAGGTTGCCTGCTAGAAGGGTGATTTGTTCCTTTGCTCTATTTGCATCGTCTGCAGTATTAAGCATTGCTTTTGATGCTTCTGCAAGTTTGCCGTAAAATTGATTTAGAGACTTAAGATGGCTGTTACTTTCCTGTAGTTCAAGTTCATAGATCGTATTTAGGGAAGAAAGATTTTTAGTAAGCACCTGTACCTGTTCATGAAATAGTTTAGCACCCTCAGAGGCGTGGGTAAAAGAACTTGCAGAAGCTGCCGCTTTGGTATAAGCTTCTCCTATAGCACCCAGTGCTTTAGCAGCTTCTTTTGATTTTTGTGTATATTCACCAGTAGCTGCTACAGCATCGCCTATTTCGCTCATTTTATCAACGGTACCACCAAGTTTTTGGAAGCCCGCACTTAATTTTGTTAAGCTTGTTGGCGTAATATCAGCCTCCTGTAACATTTTTTCCATCGATTTCAAAGCAGGATTAGCTGTCTGTAGTTGAGCACCAGCAATATTAACTTGGTGATCATCAATAGCTGGATAATAAAGGTAAAGTAGCCCATAACCTAGAAATATTATAGACTCTGTTGTTAGTCCAATATATAACCAGGTATCAGCCGAAGCAGCATGTGTAATTTTCATGAGAGCACCGAATATCACTACTGCTGCCGCAATAGAAACAAGAACATCAAACCATTTACTTACTTTAGGAGGGATAGCAGCTGCCATACGTATAGTTTATTTTTTATTTATATTTAGGAGAATGAAGAATCAGAAATTTTGCACAGGTATTTTAAAATTTATTTCTTACGAAGCTGTGCAGGCAAATCAATAACACATCTAAATCCAAGATAAGATTTGGCTGTGTCCTGATATTCGTATTGCCTGGTACTGGTTTGGAGAAAGTAACCTACATCTTTCCAGCTACCACCGCGAACAACTTTACGCTTCATTCTCGGAGGGTCGGAATCTTTAGCATCCCAGCGTATATCGGGGTTCATATCATGAACAAAATTGTATGCACTTTCATAAAAAAGAGAGGACGTCCACTCAGAAACATTGCCGGCCATATTATACAGTCCAAATTCATTTGGCCAATAAGCATCAGCTTTCACTGTGTAAAATCCACCATCTTCTACATAGTTACCCCGCCCCGGCTTAAAGTTTGCCAATAAGCAACCTTTTTTATTCCTGAGATAATAGTTGCCCCATGGAAACATAGATTGACTTCGCCCACCTCTTGCGGCATATTCCCATTCAGCCTCCGTTGGCAATCTGAAATCACTTTCAGGAGATTTTTTTTCTTTTATCAGGTATGCATTTAAATACCTTGACCTCCAATGGCAAAAAGCTACAGCCTGCTTCCAGTTTACCCCAACTACAGGATAATTTCCATAAGAAGGATGGGAGAAATATCTTTTTGTTTGAGGTTCATTGTAAGAGTATGAAAAATCACGCATCCAAACCAATGTATCTGGGTACACCGGTTGGTTATATTTATAAATGAAATCTTTTCTGGGCTTGCCTTTATTTTCAAATTTGGCCGCAGCTTTCAAATCAAATCCCTGCACATTATATACAATTTTCTCAGGATCAATCTCCATTTTGCCATACAAACGATTATCGGGCGTAAGCATTAAAGGACTTAATTTTTCCATTACTCCTTTATCGCTCCACTTGATAGTAGCTGCCTTTTTTTGATCTATCATGGTATCACCATCCGGGCTTTGTTTGAAATAGCCCAGCTGAACCGCAGCAAGTGAATCTATAGTCCACTTCACAAATTGGCGGTACTGATTGTTTGTAATTTCTGTTTTATCCATCCAGAAACCACTTATAGAAATTTCCCGATTTCTTGAAGTGAAATTATAATTAATATCTTCATCACTGGGACCCATATGAAATGTACCGGGTGGTATATAGGCCATGCCGAGTGGTTTTCCCATGCTTCCACGCGAATTTGGCGCTACCCCATGAAGCTGTCCGTCATTTGGTGGTCCCGATACTTTACCACTTTTAGTGCAGCTCACTGATACTAATACGAAAACAGTAAGCACGGTTATTGTTAAGAAGCGGATTTTCATTTATATATAAATTATTTTCGAAGTGTCGCAAATGTAAACATTAAATTAAATCATCCAATTTTTAGGATAGTTATCTGATTTTAAACTTTTATCTTGTGTAATTCCTGTTGCAAAAATATTAACGCATTTCGTTTTATGATATTGTATAACGCCTATTCTTTCATTAGCAATATTAAATCTTCAACGTTATTTACAGGATTTTTACAAGAATAATCCCTGCATAGGTAAATACTTCTTCCGGACAGCCCACTTAATTTCCCCTTTAGTAAAGGGAAGTCATTATCCATATTATTGGTTGACTGAATTACCTTATTTGGTATAAATAATGAATTAACATCCATTAGTAATTCTTTTGTTTCGTTACCAACAATTGCAATCTCAAATATTCCCTTTACCAGACTTTGTAACAACAATGCCCAAATACCAAATGAAGTCGAATATTTTACTAAAGCACCCCCTAACGCCTCAAGCATCTTTTCTGCAATCTTTTTCCACCTATTATTCTCAAATACGACGGAAAGGTATAATAGGTTTTGTGCCATCACTGCATTCCCTGATGGTACGGCGCCATCGTAGACTTCTTTTTTTCTTACAATAATATCTTTTTGTAAGTTATCTGTAAACCACAAAAAAGGAGTTTCTTCATCAAAAAACAGGTCAAGAACATTCTCCGTAATTGTTTTCGCTTTTAGAAGATATTCGCCATTACCAGTAATTTCCTGTAAATGTATGAGGGCTTGTATCAAATAAGCATAATCATCCAGGAAGGCTGGGTACCTCGCCTTACCTGCTTTCCAGGTATGGGCCCATACGCCACTTGCGTCACATAGATTTGCTTTAAGAAAAGCGATATTTTGTTCCGCCATTGCCAGATAATCAGCTTCTTTTGTTGCAGCATAAGCTTTGCAACAAGCTGTAATCATCAATGCATTCCAACCTAATAAAATTTTATCGTCAAGAGAAGGTTTTATCCTTTTTCTGCGTTGGGCCAAAAGCTTATTTCTGCATTCCTCCAATATTCCTTTTAATTCTTTAACCCCCATTTCCAATTTTTCGGCGTGCGATTTTAGGTTTTCAGTCAGCCAAAGTATATTGGTGTGTTCCCAATTTCCCCCATCAGTGATATTATAAATTTTGCAAAACAATTCGGTGCGATCCCCTAACAAACCAGCTATTTCACTTTTGTTCCAAACGTAATATTTTCCTTCTACGCCTTCACTGTCGGCATCGAGCGCACTATAAAATCCGCCTTCGGGCGATAAAAATTCACTTTCAACAAATGCCAGTGTTTGTTTAATAACTGTTGCATACAAATCATCTCCTGTTAACTGATATGCTTCGGCCATAACACTTACCAACAGAGCATTATCATAAAGCATCTTTTCGAAATGGGGGGCAAGCCATTTCGCATCTGTACTATAGCGGGCAAATCCGCCTCCAAGCTGATCGTAAATCCCTCCCATAATCATTTTGTCAAGACTTAACAAAGCTTGTTTTAATGATCGTTCGTCTTTAGCAAAATGATAATGTCTCAGCAGGAATTGAATAGCAAATGTTTGGGGAAATTTCGGCGCCTTCCCAAACCCACCCCAAACGCTGTCCCCCTGTGCCAATAGATTCTCGGCAATTTTTTCAAGGTTTTGTTCAGTAAAAATATCTCCGGGTTTTACCAGCCCCGGTTTTGAAATTCCAAAAGAATTGGCATTTTTTAAATGTGCAATTAGATTTTCAGCCTGCGATTCCATTTCGTTTTTACGTTCTGTATAGGCCTTGTGCACAGCATTTAAAGTTTCTTTCCAGCTCATGCGGTTGTGCGCATTCACCGGCGGAAAATAAGTTCCTCCATAAAAAGGCTTGGCATCTGGTGTAAGAAAAACATTTAGCGGCCAACCTCCGCTGCCAGCTATTGCCTGCACAGCATCCATATATATATGATCAAGGTCGGGCCGTTCCTCGCGGTCAATTTTAATATTAATGAAATGGGCATTCATTATTTCGGCCGTGTCCTCATCCTCAAAACTTTCCCTCTCCATAACATGGCACCAGTGGCAGGCAGAGTATCCAATACTCACTAATACAGGCTTGTCTTCATCTTTTGCTTTTTGCAAAGCCTCCTCTCCCCAGGGATACCAGTCAACAGGGTTATGGGCATGCTGCAGCAGGTAAGGACTGGTTTCTTCTATAAGACGGTTTGTGAATTTTGAAGAGCTCATTTTATAATAAAGGTGGTACTACTCCATTAAAAGTAATTATTGATTACGGAACAAATCGGTCAATTAATTGTGTGCATTCTAAATTTTACTGAATTATTTTTGTTCACCGGCACTATCACAATGGGCATCATCTGTTGTGTCACTCACTTGTACGTTCCGTTTTTTATGGCATCTTTTTACAGCCCCCGCAAACATTAAAATTATAGTAATTTGAAAAGCTGTAATATACCAAAATATCCCAATGCTTGTTTCTAAACAAAAAGTTAGCTGAATAGTTCATGCTTAATAATGCTTTAAAGTACAAGAGTGCGACCACCGCCGTTGGCGGGGCAAGCTGCAAAAAAAGCTTAATAGTTGTACTGCAGCCTGGTTAAAAAAAATTACTTCGCAAGATTAATTTTACCTTTTAAAAGTCTCCATTTTTCCTGAAGTTGCATAAACACCATCTGGGTTGATTTAACGGCTGAAACTGTTTGCGTAGTCGGTGGCATATCTGCATCGTGCAAGGTATTAAACAGGCTTTCCAAGGAACGCAATATTTTCTCAAACTCCTTACCGCTTTGTAATGCAGCAATTCGATCGTCTGATTCTTTTACATTTTTATCCGAAATAAAAGCGC
Organism: Chitinophagales bacterium; assembly: GCA_038203525.1. Classification (GTDB taxonomy): domain Bacteria; phylum Bacteroidota; class Bacteroidia; order Chitinophagales; family Chitinophagaceae; genus Limnovirga. Next base: position 20,853 of record JBBRDW010000011.1, read on the forward strand.
TCAAATCTTTACGTGCCTCTGCCATTTCATTTACTGTTTTGAGTGCATTTATTCTTCCCTGATAGCAAATAACAGATAGATCGTGCTGGATTTGCAAATCTTTCATGGATGTCTTTACACGGGGGTCCATTTTTACCGTTAACGGCTGTGTAAAACTTGTACCGTTTACCGTGAACTTAACTGTATAAATCCCGGGCATTACCCATGGCGACAACTGCACCGGATCGGTATTTTTATATATTGCCGAAATAGGAAAGGAAGCCGGTGCTTTTATTGGCGTATAATGCATATCCCACATAAAACGGTGGGCACCGGCATCTGCAGATAAAATTTGCTGCGGGCGAATCCAATATAAAGGAATATTAATTGGTGGAATTTCGTATGGCTTATCATTGCTGCTAAACTTACGTACGAGGTTTCCTTTTGCATCGGTTATTTCCAGTGTTACTTCACTGTTTGCGTTCTCTCTTAGATAATAATCAATAACAGCGCCATCAGGTGGGTTTTGGCCGGCGGGTTCCTCCTGAGGTAAGGGCGTATCGGTGTTCATATTCCATCTTACACGGATGGCGGTTTGTGGTTTATACAGAATTGCCCTGGCCTTAGCAAGTGATGCCGAGATCTGGCGCAGCGGAGTAATATTATCCAGTATCCAGAAACCCCTTCCATGTGTGGCCACAACAATATCATCATCTTTAATCACAAGGTCGCGGATGGAGGAAGCCGGCATATTTAACCGCACGGGTTGCCAGTGCTCCCCATCATCAAAAGAAACAAATACCGCTCTTTCACTGCCTGCAAACAATAAACCTTTGCGCAAAGGATCTTCCCGAACGGTGTTAATTGGATCGGCGGGCAAACCATTTACTATTTCTTTCCATGTTGCTCCGCCATCTGTTGTTTTATAAATATGCGGGTTCATATCATCGCAGCGTATCCTGTTAACTGCTGCATAAGCAGTATTTACATCTGTATGGCTCGCTTCTATCAATGATATTTTGCTCCAGGAAGTTATTTGCGGTGGTGTAACATTTTTCCAGCTTTTACCACCGTCACGAGTTACGTGAATATAGCCATCATCAGTTCCCGCCCATATTGTATTAATGTCTCTAAATGATGGGGCAATGGTGTAAACAACTCCCCTTCGGGGCATTTTTTTCATATTATCATTCGTATAAACTCCTACGCTGGCAGGGATTTCCCAGCGCTCCCTGGTAAGGTCAGGGCTTATGGTTTGCCATGAGTTACCTGCGTTTTTTGTTTTGAAAATCACATTACTTCCAAAGTATAAAGTGGTTGAATCTATTGGCGAAAATAATATGGGCATCGTTCGTATAAACCGGTACTTACCGCTTTTTACAATTTCAGGCGAAATATTTTGAGACTGGCCGGTGCGCTTATCGTATTTTGATATTTTACCACCATAAATGATGTCCGGATTTTTAGGGTCTGCTGCAACATATCCATATTCTTCCCCAGCAATGGGGTGCCATTCCCGAAAAGTTATCTGGCCGTCATTGCCCCTGCTGGAAATACCTACTGAACCACTCTCCTGCTGGCCCCCATAAACATTGTATGGAAATGCATTGTCTGTGCTCACATGATAAAACTGTGCCGTTGGCTGATTATACCATGATGAAAAAGATTGCCCACCATTCACCGTAATAATAGCACCCTGATCTGCAGCAATTAACATGATATCTGAATTGGTTGGATTAATCCATATGCGGTGATAATCATCGCCTCCCGGTGCACCACGAAAGGCGCTCCAGGTTTTTGCCCCATCTACAGATTTCCATACCACCACATCTGCAGCATAAACCACATCAGCATTTTCGGGGTCAACTTTAACTTCTGCAAAATCATCGCCACGACCCCAGAATCTTTCATCTTTATTCATTGCGGTCCAGGACTCGCCGGCGTCATCACTTCTATAAATACCACCGTATTCGCCTGCATCAACGGTAGCGTATAAACGGTTTGTATTGGTGGGTGCAATGCAGAAACCAATGCGGCCCAACCCTTGCTTTGTTGTAGGTAAACCTGTTGTTAATTTTTTCCAGGTTGTACCGCCGTCTGTTGATTTATACAAGCCACTTTCCTCTCCATCCCATTCACCATTTTCCCACGGCCCCTGTCTTCCTGCCCAAAGATCTGCATATACAATGTTGGCATCTTTGGGATCAATAGCTACCTGCACAGCGCCGGTGTTTTCATCAATATATAAAACACGCTCCCAGGTTTTGCCTGCATCGGTGGTTCGGTAAACGCCACGCTCTGTATTGGGGCCGTAGGGATGGCCCAGCACGGCTGCAAAAACACGATTTTCATTAATAGCATCAATAGCAAGACCTCCAATTTGCTGGCCATCTTTTAAGCCCGTATTTACCCAAGTTTTACCCGCATCGGTAGATTTATAAACTCCATCGCCAACAGAAAGATCGGGGCGTTGGATACCTTCTCCACTTGCTACATAAATCACATTTGGATTAGATGGGGCAACTGCCACATCACCCACAGAGCCGGTTGGCTGATCATCGAAAATTGGGTTCCAGGTACGGCCATAATCCGTGGTTTTCCATACACCGCCATTGTTTACACCAATATAAAAAACATTGGGCTGCTGCGGCACACCAACTGCCCCAACGGTTCTGCCCCCACGGTGCGGGCCAATCATACGCCATCGCATACCGTTAAACAGAGCAGCATCATAAGGCTGTGCACACAAAAAATTACTGCTGAATAATATAATGGCAATGGCTGCTATCTGTTTCATAGAAAATTTGTGTGGTTATTGTTAAAGATGATGCGTGTAAGATAAAGAGAATTTTTGTTGATGGCAGTTGCAGACTTAATCCTTCGTTGTAATACATTGAACGTTCGGTGAGGAATATGCTTTTGTTCCCGGCTGAAGTAACATTAATTAACTTCGTTGCGTCGCGCTCTTGTACTAAAGAATAGGCATCGGCAATTAGCGATCAGGTATAGAAGTTGCTTCCTGTATAATTTTGCAGATGTCCGATAGTTGAAATCTGATCCCTTAGTACAAGAGTGCGACGCAACAGACGATGATAGATGGCCAAATGCCGGGCCCCAAATATGTCTTTTCTTTGTTGCAAAACATTATTAGAAAACTAAACTGTATGTTTGCGCCCCACGCTTCTTAAAAGATACGGCAGGTTGTAAGCCGTTTGTGGTAATTAAAATATATCTCCGCTGATTTAGAATATGCAACGTCTTAGCCAGCCTCAGTAACAAAAAAATAAATGACATTTAAAAATTTAGCGTTAATTGAACCTATCCTTAAAGCATTAGAGACAGAAGGATATACTGCACCCACACCCATACAGGCACAAGCAATTCCTTTCGTGCTGGAAAAACGCGACCTGCTCGGCTGTGCACAAACAGGCACTGGAAAAACAGCAGCTTTTGCCATTCCCGTTTTACAATTATTATACGAAGAAAAACAGGAAGAACGAGGCCCTAAAAAAATTAAGACACTCATTCTTACACCTACAAGGGAACTCGCCATTCAGATAGATGAAAGCTTTGCGGCATATGGAAAATTTACAGGTATTAAGCATACCGTAATCTTTGGCGGCGTATCGCAAATGCACCAGGTAAATGCGCTGCGTGCCGGCGTTGACATACTCGTTGCTACGCCGGGCCGCTTACTCGATTTAATGAACCAGGGTTTTATAGATTTACGCCAGCTAAAAATATTTATTCTGGACGAAGCAGACCGTATGCTAGATATGGGTTTTATACATGATGTAAAAAAAGTAATATTAAAAATACCTGCAAAAAGGCAAACACTTTTCTTCTCTGCAACTATGCCGCCGGAAATTCAAAAACTGGCGAATACCATTTTGGTAAACCCGGCAAAAGTTGAAGTAACACCACCTTCAACAACCGTTGACGCGATACAACAAGGTCTTTATTTTGTAGATAAAAATGACAAGACTTCCTTGCTGTTGCACTTACTGAAAAATAAATCAATTGTAACCGCATTGGTATTCACCCGCACCAAACATGGGGCAGATAAAGTGGTCAAGTTTTTACATAAGCAAGAGATTTCTGCAGCTGCCATTCATGGTAACAAATCGCAGAATGCGAGGCAGCACGCATTAAGCAATTTTAAAAGCGGCAACTTACGCGTATTGGTTGCAACAGATATTGCCGCAAGGGGAATTGACATTGACGAGCTTACCCACGTAATTAATTTTGAATTGCCCAACATACCTGAAACTTATGTACACCGTATTGGCCGTACGGGCCGTGCTGGCGCAAGTGGCATTGCGCTTTCCTTTTGTGAAGCAGAGGAACGGGAATTTCTGCGCGACATTAATAAACTGATTGGTAAACCAATTCCTGTAATTGAAGACAACCCTTATGCCATGCAGGTTTCAGCACCAGTGCAGCAAACCACAAATACAAGACAGCTAAATATTCAAAAAAATAATGTTGGTAGCCAGCAACGCAGCAGCGAAAGAACCGGCGAACGAAACTGGCGCGGTGGCAATCGCAATTTTGCAAAAAGATAGCTTGTTTATAATTCTATTTATAACAGATGAAACAAAGAAGTTTCATCTGTTATTTTTTTGTACCAAGCTCTATCTATATAGCCTCGGCGATTGCTTCCTCTGCGAAATCTGGAGTCTTCGCCGCACTATGCTCATAGTTTCCAACTTTCATACCCGCTTCAGTAAAAGCTCAATAGAATTTGTGAACGTACAAGAGTCCGCCAAAGGCGGAAGTAAAGCCTCATAGCATTCCCACTGCCTGGTTCAAAAACAATATACAAATGCTCATTCGTTTATAACCTTAACTTAGGCTTCATAAAAAATATATGCCTATTTTATAAACATGCATTATTTTTACGCCCTTATAAAAACATTTGGATCACCATTTTATTTTGAACTGAAGTTGAAAACGAACACAACACATAAACATAAATCTGCCCTCCATCACGTTTTGATGGGTGTTGTTGCTTTACCTTATCCATTCTGCCCACGACTGATACGACGACCGAGGATCTGATATTCCAATAACATAAGGGAATAGTTCTGTTACTCAAATCTGCAGCCGCAGGTAAGCCTGCATAATCGTATCTTATTTTCATTCACAGCATTTAGAATTTACAAAAGTGGAACAACATATAATCGTTCGTGTGGCCCATAGTGGCGACATACATTACGCTAAAACCATTACAGACGAAATGGAAGCTTCGGCCATGGCCCGTGGCACCGGTATTGCCAAACGCAGCCCAGCATATATTACGAATAAAATGGAAGAAGGCAAGTCTGTACTAGCCTACACATCCGATGGCACATGGGTGGGCTTTTGTTATATTGAAACATGGAGCCATGGAAGTTACGTAGCAAACAGTGGCCTTATTGTTGCACCTGCATTCAGGAAAAGTGGGGTCGCAAAAAATATCAAGAAAAGAATTTTTGAGTTGAGTAGGGAAAAATATCCCGAAGCAAAAATATTTGGCCTTACTACAGGGCTCGCTGTAATGAAAATCAACAGCGAACTCGGCTACGAACCCGTAACTTACAGCGAGCTTACACAGGACGAAGCATTTTGGGCGGGCTGTAAAAGCTGCGTTAATTATGATATTTTAATGAGTAAAGAGAGAAAAAACTGCATGTGTACGGCAATGTTATTCGATCCTGCAGACCATTACGAGCCAACAGAAACAAAAGAATACTTTGAAAAGAAAAGTAAAGTGTATGAGCGACTCATGAAAATAAAACAGAGCCGTTTTGTACAGGCATTTCTTAAAAAGGACAGGCAAAAAATCGAAGCAGGACCAGAGAAAAAGAAATCTTTTGCAGCATTATTCACCACGATTTTTTCATGGTAGTTTTTATGAGCCCTGCAAAGAATAAAAATTTAGCTTTTGTTGCGTCGCACTCTTGTGCAGTAACAATTAATTCAGCTTTTATCTAAGCGTATCTTAAAACCAACAGGCAAAAAAGAAAACATAGTAATACAAACAAAGAAAAGCTATGAGAAACCTATATGATTATGTTTCGATGTGTTGAAAAAAATTAAAATTATTGTAAGCGATGAAAAAAGTAGTGCTTGGTTTTAGCGGAGGTTTAGATACCACCTACTGCGTAAAATATTTGACCGAAGCCAAAGGTTACGAAGTGCACACAATTATCGTAAACACAGGTGGCTTTAGTGAAAAAGAATTACAAATAGCTGAAGCCCATGCTTATAAACTTGGCGCAAAAACACATACCAAGGTTGATGCCGTAAAAGGCTATTACGACCGCATAATAAAATACCTTGTTTTTGGCAATGTATTAAAGAATAATACTTACCCGCTAAGTGTAAGCGCCGAAAGATTAATACAGGCTTTACATATTGCAGAACATGTAAAAGCAATAAATGCACAAGCTGTTGCACATGGAAGTACGGGTGCAGGTAACGATCAGGTACGGTTTGATATGATCTTTAACATCATGATTCCTGGCGTTGAAATTATTACACCAATAAGAGATTTAAAACTCAGCCGGGAGGAGGAAATAATTTACCTAAAAGAAAACGGTGTGGTTATGAATTTTGAGAAAGCTGCATACTCTATCAATAAAGGTTTGTGGGGCACCAGTGTTGGCGGAAAAGAAACACTAAATTCAAAAGGAATATTACCCGAAGAAGCCTGGCCAACACAGGTAACGAAACTCGAAAGCGAAGCAGTAAAACTGTCTTTTATAAAAGGGGAATTGATGACGGTGAATGATAAAACATTTACACATCCGTCAGAAGCCATACAATATTTACAAACACTTGCCGGGCCTTATGGAATAGGTAGAGATATTCATGTTGGTGATACCATTATTGGCATAAAAGGCCGCGTTGGTTTTGAAGCTGCTGCACCAATGGTAATTCTAAAAGCGCACCACGCTATTGAAAAACACGTACTCACAAAATGGCAGTTAAACTGGAAAGATACCATTGCCAGCTTCTACGGCAACTGGATGCATGAAGGACAAATTTTAGATCCCGTAATGCGGGATATGGAAGCGTTCCTCCAAAGCTCACAGGGGAATGTAACCGGTGATGTTTTTGTGCAGTTACTCCCTTACCGTTTTCAGATAATAGGTATAGAAAGCCGCTACGATTTAATGAACAGCAAATTTGGTAAATACGGTGAAATGAATAATGGATGGACCGGCGAAGATGTACGCGGTTTCACAAAAATATTTGGCAATCAAACGTCAATGTACCATTTGGTAAATGCCTCACCAAACCCCTCCGAAAGAGGGGCATAAAAACCAACTTTAATTATGGGCTCAAATAAAGATCAAGCTGGTTTTCTAAACTCTCCCTTTTTGGGGGCGCGGGTGAGGGCTGGCATAGTGGGCGGCGCTGGGTATACCGGTGGCGAGCTGATAAGATTATTGCTTAATCACCCAAATGCCGAAATAAGTTTTGTCCTCAGCAAAAGCAATAGCGGTAACCCTTTGTACAAAGTACACCAGGATTTGATTGGTGAAACCGGCATCCTGTTCACCAGTGAATTGAGCAATGATATTGATGTGTTATTCCTGTGTACGGGTCATGGTGAAGCAAGGAAATTTTTGGAAGCAAATAATATTGCTTCAGATACCAAGATTATCGACCTCTCAAACGATTTCAGGCTTGCAGCAAATGCATTTTACCATGGTTCAATAAAAGAAAATACTGCAGATCTTATCACAAGGTATTTTGTTTATGGCCTGCCTGAATTGAATAAAGAACAAATCCAATCCGCTCAAAATATTGCGAACCCGGGTTGCTTTGCAACTGCTATTCAGCTTGGCTTATTACCACTCGCTCAAGCAGGACTTTTAAGTGACGTTTATACAACGGGCATTACTGGCTCAACAGGTGCAGGGCAAGGTTTGTCTTCAACCGCTCATTTTAGCTGGCGAGCAAATAATATACAGGCATACAAAACATTAACGCATCAGCATATCAGTGAAATTCAAGAGAGCCTGCACCAGTTGCAGGACAATGATGGCGTTGCCGTACATTTTATTCCATGGCGCGGTGATTTCACTCGAGGAATTTATGCAAGCTCCACGCTCGATTGTGGGTTACCTTTTGATGAAATAAAGCATCTATATAAAACATTTTATGCTTATCAGCATTTTACGCATGTAAGCGATACAATGATTGATCTGAAACAGGTGGTGAATACCAACAAATGTTTAATTCATTTAGAAAAGCAGGGAAACAAACTGGTTGTCCATTCTGCAATTGACAACCTGCTAAAAGGCGCCTCCGGACAAGCAGTTCAAAACATGAACTTAATGTTTGGTTTAGAGGAAACAGCAGGGCTGAAATTGAAAGGCAGCCCCCTCTAACTCCACCAACGGGGGAGAAAAAAGTACAATAAAAAATATAATTATATATGAGCCATTCAAACGATAAAGAGCGTAATCAGAACCCCACGTTGGAGGGCAGGGGGGGTGTTCTATTCGACGTATATCCGCTCAACGACATCACTATCTCTAAGGCACAAGGCTCTTATGTTTGGAACGACAATGGTGTTCAGTATCTTGATATGTATGGCGGCCACGCAGTGATTAGTATTGGGCATACACATCCACACTGGGTTAAAAGAATTGAAGAGCAACTTGAAAAAATTGCGTTCTATTCCAACTCCATTCATATCCCGGTTCAGCAACAGCTTGCTGATAAACTGGCAAAAGTTTCCGGTAAACAAGACTATCAGCTGTTCCTTGTAAACAGCGGCGCCGAAGCCAATGAAAATGCATTAAAACTCGCATCTTTTCATACCGGCAGAAAAAAGATTGTTGCATTTACTAAAGGCTTTCATGGCAGAACTTCTTTGGCAGTTGCGGCTACAGATAATCCAAAAATTATAGCACCGGTAAATGAAACAGACAATGTAGACTTTCTTCCGTTCAATGATGAAGCTGCTTTAAAATCTTACTTCCAAACCAAAGGAAAAAATGTTGCCGCTGTTATCATAGAAGGCATACAGGGCGTAGGCGGCATCAACATTGCAACAGAAAGTTTTCTTCAGCTTATCCGTCGTTTATGCGATCAGCACGAAGCCGTATTTATTGCCGACAGCGTGCAGTGCGGTTACGGCCGCAGCGGTATGTTTTTCGCGCATGACTATGCAGGCGTTAATGCCGACATTTACACCATGGCAAAAGGCATGGGCAATGGCTTTCCGGTTGGTGCCATTTTAATTGCGCCGCATATAAAACCAAAGCATGGAATGCTCGGCACAACATTCGGTGGCAACCACCTTGCATGTGCTGCGGCCCTTGCGGTTCTTGAAGTTATTGAAGAAGAAAAACTAATAGATATTGCAAAGCAACGCGGCATGTATTTGCTTAATCGACTCAAAGCAATAGACGGTATTGAAAATGTTCGCGGCCGCGGATTGATGATCGGTTTTGATGTTCCTGCGGAACTAAAAGACCTGCGTAAAAAACTGCTTAACGATTTTTTCATTTTCACCGGCGAAGCCAAACCAAATGTAATCCGCTTGTTGCCAGCACTTACCATTACAAGAAAGCAGGTTGACGAATTTTTAGATACACTGAAAGAGGTTATCGCAGAAATTAAAAATGAAAAGGCCGTAGAAGTTTAGATTTTTTTTGAGCCGGGCAGAAGTTTTTTCATAGCATCGTTCCTTGCGTCGCACTCTTGTACATACTGAACATTGTGCGACAATGCCGAAGGGCGTTCCGAACGTACAAGTGAGTGACACAACGGAAGCTTAATAGTAGTAACAAAGCCAGGTACATAAAAATATTTCAAAAGAAGTGAGACATTTTATTTCCGTTCATGATGTAAGTAATATTAATGCGCTTGTAGAAAAAGCATTGATGTACAAAGCCGAACCTTTTAAACACAGAGCACTTGGCGCTGATAAGAGGATGGGCTTATTATTTCTGAATCCCAGTCTGCGTACGCGTTTGAGCATGCAGGTGGCTGCAGGAAATCTTGGTATGGAAGCAATTGTTTTCAACGTTGATAAAGAAGGCTGGGCGCTGGAGTTTGAAGAAGGCGCCATCATGAGTGGCAACACTGTTGAGCATGTTAAAGATGCAGCGCCAATCCTCGGCAGTTATTTTGATATTCTTTGCATCAGAACTTTTCCTTCACTAAAAAACCGTGAAAGTGACTATAGCGAATTAACTATTTCGCAGTTCACAAGATATTGTGGTGTTCCCGTAATAAGTTTAGAAAGTGCTACACTACATCCACTGCAATCATTGACAGATATAATTACTATTGTAGAGCATCGCCGCTTAGTTCCCCCTTCAGGGGGCGGAGGGGACAAACCGAAGATCGTTCTAACCTGGGCGCCGCATGTAAAACCTTTACCACAATGTGTTGCCAACAGTTTTGCACAATGGATCAATACATGGGGTGAAGCCGATTTTGTAATCACGCATCCTGAAGATTATGAATTGAGTCAAGATTTTACAAAAGGAGCAACCATTACGCATAACCAGGATGAGGCATTAAAAGAGGCAGATTTTGTTTATGTAAAAAACTGGAGTACGTATAATGATTACGGTAAGATCTACGAAAATGATCCGCGCTGGATGCTTACAGAGAAGAAGATAAAACTTACCAACAATGCCAAAGTAATGCACTGCCTTCCGGTAAGAAGAAATATTGAATTAAGTGATGAAGTATTAGATAGTGAAAACAGCATTGTTACACAACAGGCCGCAAACCGTGTGTGGGCAGCGCAAGCGGTAATTGCAACCCTGCTAACCGCCCTAAAGGGAGGACAATAAATATATTATGGATAAGCTTTTTATTATAAAGATTGGTGGAAATGTGATTGACAACGAACATTCGCTTCAATCATTTCTTCAATCCTTTGGCTCCATAAAATCCAGCAAAATCCTTGTCCATGGTGGGGGAAAAATTGCAACAAAAATTGCTGATAAACTAGGAGTAGAATCAAAATATATTGACGGCAGAAGAATTACAGACGATGATACAATTGATATCGTGACCATGGTTTATGGCGGGTTAGTGAATAAAAAAATTGTTGCGAAACTGCAGGCAATAAATTGCAATGCCCTTGGCCTGACAGGTGCCGATGCTAACATGATCCCTGCAAACAGGCGGCCAATTAAAGTCCACTCCTTTGGCGAGGGTTTGGGCGAGGCGATTGACTATGGCTGGGTGGGAGATGTAAAAAGTTCGCAATTACCGGTTTCGGTTTTTCGTTTGTTTTTGGAAAATAACATGGTCCCTGTATTTGCTCCTCTAACGCATGATGGAGAAGGGCATATACTAAATACAAATGCAGATACCATTGCATCGTCAATAGCAGTGGCGCTTTCAGCTTTCTACGAGGTAAGGTTGATTTACTGTTTTGAAAGAAAGGGTGTACTCGAAAACGTTGATGATGAAAAATCCGTCATCAATATTATTACAAAAGAAAAGTACCGGCAACTGCTTGCAGAAGAAAAATTGTTTGCAGGCATTATACCTAAAATAGAAAATGCTTTTGCGGCCATTGATGCCGGCGTACGTGAAGTGCTGATTGGCGATGCGAATGACCTTATACAAAATACAAAAGCAAATACGCTGGGAACATTAATTACCAACTAATGCATATCGACCAACTATATAATGATGCACTTGATTTATTAAAGCAATTAATTGCAACACAATCATTTTCGAAGCAAGAAGATAAAGCGGCAGTCATCATTGAAACGTTTTTAAAAAAAAAAGGAATTGAAACAAACAGGCACATCAATAATGTATGGGCAGTAAATAAATACTTCGATAAAAATAAGCCAAGCATTCTTTTAAACTCGCATCACGATACGGTTAAACCCAATCCGCAATACACAAAAAATCCTTACGATCCCATTATTGACGATGGCAAATTATTTGGCTTGGGTAGCAACGATGCCGGTGGTTGCCTCGTTTCGCTCATCGCAATATTTATTTATTTTTATGATAGGGAAAACCTGAAATATAATTTTGTTCTTGGCGCATCCGCCGAAGAAGAAATTTCTGGGTTCAACGGTATTGAAGCTTTGATGGGGGTAATACCTGAAATCAATTTCGCCATTGTTGGTGAACCTACACAATTGAATTTAGCTATTGCTGAAAAAGGCCTTATGGTGCTCGATTGTCTGGCCCATGGCAAAGCTGGCCACGCCGCAAGAGACGAAGGCGAGAATGCAATATATAAGGCGATGAAAGATATTGCATGGATCAGCAGTTACGGGTTTCCAAAAGTATCTGAATGGCTCGGCAAGATAAAGATGAGTGTTACGGTGATCAGCACAGAAAATAAAGCGCATAATGTAGTGCCTGCGGAGTGTATGTTTGTAGTAGATATACGCGTTACAGACGTGTATTCTCATGAAGATATCTTAAAAGTAATACAGCAAAATATTCACAGCGAAGCAAAGCCCCGAAGCCTGCGTATGCGTTCTACCAGAATTGACCCAAATCACCCTATTGTTGAGTCTGGGATTGCATTAGGCAAAAAGATGTATGGCTCGCCAACCTGTTCGGATAAGGCGCTGATGCCTTTTCCTACGCTTAAATGTGGTCCCGGTGATAGTGCAAGAAGCCATACCGCAGATGAATTTATTTACCTTCAGGAATTAAGAGAAGGTATTGAGTTTTATAAACAGTTAATCAGCAACATTTTGTAAAACAGCATTATGAACCAGGTTTTTTATCCGGAGAACAAAAAAAATATAATCATTGCAGGGTTATTTTTTTTTCTATCGGTTATAATTACCTGGTGGTTTATTACTGCTTCACCACTATATATTAGCAACAAGCAAAAAATATTATCCTGCGGTATTGCCGGTGGCAAATGGCTTTTGCAAATAACCGCAGCCCTTATTTTTCTTCAATCTAGGAAATGGGTTTTCGTAAGGAATATTTCTGTTACCTGCCTTATTGGCTCTGCTATATTATTACCTTTCTGCATCAGCAGTGTACTAAAACTAAACAGCAGTAATACTTTTTTTATCCTTTCGATAATTGCTGCTGTATTGGTAATGATTTTCTCCTATTATAAAAGTGTATTAAATGCAGGCATAGGACTCAAATGGTGGCTGGGCTGGATTCTTTGTTTGGCAATTGCTATCGTACTACAATTAACAATTGTCTTTCATATTATTAATTAAAAAAACAAATGAAACTCTGGCAAAAAAATACAGCATCTTTAAAAGTAGTAGAAGAATTTACCGTTGGCAACGATAAGGTGTTTGATTTACTACTTGCACCATTTGATGTGCTCGGCAATATTGCCCACGCAAAAATGCTTGCCACAGTTGGCTTACTTACAAACGAAGAAGCGGATGTTTTGGTTAAAGCGCTGCAAGAAATTTACAAAACAACACAACATGAAAACCGTTCTTTTGCGGATGGAGGTTTGGTATTCAGGATTTATGACGATGTGGAGGATGTTCACTCCCAGGTAGAATTTCTATTAACAGAAAAGCTTGGTGATATTGGCAAAAAAATACACTCAGCCCGCAGCCGAAACGACCAGGTTTTAGTGGATGTAAAATTATTTTTACGCAGCGAGATAGAAAAAACAGTCACATCTATTCAATCATTCTTCGAATTATTGATAGCAAAAAGTGAGCAGTTCAAAGCAGATCTTTTACCTGGCTATACACACCTGCAATTGGCTATGCCATCCTCTTTTGGTTTATGGCTCGGTGCTTACGCTGAAAGCTTAGTGGATGACGCTATTACATTAAAAGCTGCATACAATGTGGTAAATAAAAACCCATTAGGTTCAGCGGCAGGCTACGGCTCTTCTTTTCCCATCAACAGAACTTTAACCACGCAGCTACTTGGCTTTGCAGATTTAAATTACAATGTGGTGTACGCTCAAATGGGGCGAGGCAAAGCAGAACGCATTGTGGCTATGGCCCTGGCAAATGTTGCTGATACACTGGCAAAATTTTCCATGGATGCCTGTTTGTATCTCAATCAAAATTTTGGTTTTATTAGTTTTCCAGCAGAACTTACAACCGGCAGCAGCATTATGCCGCACAAAAAAAATCCTGATGTTTTTGAACTCATCCGTTCTAAGTGCAATCAGATTAAATCTTTGCCAAATGAGATCATGTTGATGACCACCAATCTTCCTTCCGGCTATCACCGCGACTTGCAATTATTGAAAGAACATTTATTCCCTGCGTTTGAAACATTGCGGAGCTGTATAGATATGGCCGGCTTAATGTTGAGCAATATGGAAGTGAAAGCAAATATTCTGGAAGATGAAAAATATAAATTCCTTTTTAGTGTTGAAGAAGTAAATAAGCTTGTTTTACAGGGCGTTCCTTTCCGTGATGCTTATAAGCAGGTTGGACTTGCAATTGAAGGTGGTGAATTTACTTATTCAACCACAGTTAACCATACACATGAAGGCAGCATAGGAAATTTATGTAATGATAAAATTGCTGCAATGATGAAAAATGTGATCAACAGTTTTCATTTTGGTACTTATCATAAAGCGATTGCTGAACTGCTGATGCAATAAAACCTGCTTAAAAATAGTGAACCTAAAGCTGAATAGAATTACTGTACGTACAAGAGTGCGACGCAAGCGGCGATGCTATGAAAAGCTTCTGCCTGGAACATAAATTGAATTTTATATTGATCTTCGATTATTCGCTTCTATTTTTACAAATATCTCTAACGATTACGTAAATAATAAACTAATGAACAAGCATTTTTTAAAAACGATTTGTATTCTTATGCTTTTTGCACAAACTACGGTGCATGCCCAAAATTTTGGATTAATAAAAGACATCAATACAAGCAAGGATGCAAGCCCTGCCAACTTTATTAATGATTTGTATTTAAGGCTTGACAATGATTTTTATATTCATGTGGGTTATAATGGCAAATATGCTGTTTTAAATAACGTTGCTTATTTTGCTGCAGACGATGGTTTACATGGCATGGAACTCTGGCGCAGTGATGGTACCGCCAGCGGTACTTATATGGTTAAAGATATAAGCGTGGGAACTCTTTCATCTACAGTTCAAAGTATTACTACGGTTGGCAGTAAGATTTTTTTTACGGTAAATCAAATGATTTATGTATCTGACGGAACTGATGCGGGAACATTTATGGTGCCCGGTGTTTCTTATACCGGTGATCAGACTACCTGTTTAACCGCAGTGGGTAATACACTTTATTTTTTAACAAACCTAAGCCGTTTATGGAAGACAGACGGCACACTTGCAGGAACATCCATGATTATTGATTTTAGATCAACCTATAATTATCAAAGAGATTTTTTAGGGGAATTAACTAATGTAAACGGCACCTTATTTTTTACTACAGGAATAGATAATTATACCGGTAATGAATTATGGAAGAGTGATGGTACCCTTGCAGGTACTGTAGTAGTAAAAGATATAAACCCAGGTACAGGCAGCAGCAGGCCGGGTAATTTTACGGCTTTAAATGGTAAGTTATATTTTTCTGCGTTTGACGGTGTTGGAATTCACTTATGGTCTTCTGATGGAACAGATGCGGCCACGCAAGCTGTTGTTAATACGGCTGGAGTTACATTGCCACAAACAGATATTGCACCATTCGCTATTGCAAAAAATGTGTTGTTTTTCAATGCAGGTACTGCTGCAACAGGAAGTGAATTATATACATACGATCCAGCAAAGAGCAGCGCAGGCATTGCTTTGGTAAAAGATATTAGTAATGGCTCTGCAGGCTCAAACCCTTTAAACATAACAGGTGTAGGAGATAAATTAGTTTACTTTTCTGTTGTAAATACATCTGGTCAGCAGGAATTATGGAAGAGCAATGGAACATCCGCAGGAACAAAATTGGCTAAAGCATTTGATGCCGGGGGAAATTTATTATCAAATTTCACTGATGCAGGCTTACAATTATTGTTTACTTATTCAAGCACAAATACAGGTAATGAATTATGGAAAAGTGATGGAACAGAAAACGGAACTGTTTTAATAAAAGATATCTATACAGGTAACCACAGTTCAAATATTTCAGGCATTACTTATCTTAAAGATGGCGGCATTTTACTGAATGCCAATAATGGTATTACAGGAAATGAGCTTTGGGTTACCAATGGTAGCACAAGCGGAACTGTAACCCTAAAAAATATTAATAATACTACCACTGCAAGTTCTAATCCTTCCCTGTATGATGCACTTGCAGTAGGCAATCAATTGTATTTTTCTGCTTATGACCCTGTATATGGCTATGCACCCTATTTAACAGACGGTACCAATGCGGGAACCCAATTAATAAAAGATATTTACGCTGGTAGTTCCTCCGGCCCCGGGAGCTTTACACTTTTTAAAAACAATGTTTATTTTTATGCAGACAGTGCCGGTATAAAATCAATTTACAAAACAGATGGAACTGCTGCCGGTACAATAAAAGTTTTTAATAACGGTAAACCTCATTCCACAGTTACACAAATTGTTGCTTCGGTAAAATACCTATATGTTTTTTATTATGATAATGACAGCAACTTTAACGAATTGTGGGTAAGCGATGGCACTACTGCCAATTCTTATAAAGTGCAGAATCTTACTTCTGCATACCCAAATGCGGCAACAATAAGTAACACAGTATTTTTTGTTGGGCAGGATGATGAACATGGATATGAACTTTGGAAAGCTACTGCACTGCCGGGAAGCGCTAAAATGGTAAAAGATATTTATCCCGGTACGCAAAGTTCTAATCCAAATGGTTTATTATCATTTAAAAACAAACTATATTTTGGGGCTTTTGATGCAAATAACAACTACTATCTCTATACCTCAGATGGTACAAATGGTGGTACACAGGTTTTGTATAGTGTACCGCTTAATGGTGGTTTTTATGCAAAGGCAATCTTAAAAAATAAATTTATTTTTAGCTGCTACGATCCTGTTACCGGGGCTGAACCATATTTTTCTGATGGTACTACCGCAGGCACAGGCTTGTTGAAAGATATTAATTCTGGCACTTACAACTCTTCTTATCCTTATTATTTTACTACTGTTGGCAACACGGTTTATTTCCAGGCTGGCGATGCAGACCATGGTACTGAATTATGGAAAACAGATGGAACAACTAATGGAACACTTGCTGTAAAAGATATTTATCCCGGTACTTTCGGATCTTATCCTTATAATCTAACTGCTGCAGCAGGTAAATTATATTTTACGGCAACGGATATTAGCGGCAGCAATGTATTATATGTTTCCAATGGTAAAGCTTCCGGAACTAACCCCATTACAGATGCCGGATTAACAGGCATAAGTGTGAACTATTTAAAAGGTACAGATAGCAAACTTATGATAAGCGGATACAATTATTCTTACGGCTACGAATTATTTGGCGGCGCTGTTACAAGCTTAGCGGCTGTAGCAGAAGACAAGGCAGAAAGCATTGCCCAAACAAAACAGTTAAAAGCTTTTGTGTTGGGTAATCCTGTAACAAATAATTTGAAAATATCTGTGGATATCAATTCTGCTCAGCATACACAAATTACTGTTGCAGATGCAGTTGGTAGAATATTGATCAATGATAGCAGAACATTGTCTGCCGGTAATAATTTACTTTCTTACACAACTGCTGCATGGCTACCCGGTGTATACATTATAAAAATTAAAACAACCGATGCACAAACTGCTTTATTAAAAGTGGTTAAGTAGCAGTACAGCTATGCTTGTTACAAAATATACTATTCTAATTAAGGTACTGTTGCGACGCTCGGTTCAGGATTCTTCTATCAGGTAGCAATATTTAATTTTTGCTGCAAGATGTTATACAGTACAAGAGTGCGACGCAACGAATGATGAAAAAAGTTCTGCTGCCCGGCTCAAAAAAATGTATTTAAAACTGCACCAAAAAAGTACTTCCTTTTTCCGGCTCGCTTTGTACAGTGATCTTTCCGCCCAGGGATTCGATTTGATTTTTAGTGATAAACAGGCCAATACCTTTTGCCTCCGGATGCTGATGAAACACTTTGTACATGCCAAAAAGGTTATTGCGGTTTTGCACAAGATCAATACCCAAACCATTGTCGGTTATTTCTAAAAATTTCTTTCTTCCTTTTTGAAATGTTTTGATGGTTATTTCTGGTACTCGGCCCGGATACCTGTATTTCAGGGCATTCGACAGTAGATTTAGAAAAATACTTTCAAAGTAAGCGTGCACATATTTTACTTGAATGCATGCGGAAAAATCAATATTAATAATGGCCTTCAACTGCTTAACATCATGGGCCAAAATCATCAATACAGCATCAAAAATATCCTGGAATTTCAAATTGATTTTTGAAAGATTTACAGCTGTCTCAATTTTCACAACTTCGTCCAGATGATCAATGGTTTGATTCAACGCAAGAGAAATATTTTTTAAATACGCAAGACTTTCCCTAACTTCTGTATTTATTATAGCATCATCATTAATGAGTGATAATACTGCCTGTATATTACCAGCATGCGAACGCAGGTTGTGCGATACAATATGCGCAAAGTTGTTCAGCCGCTTGTTTTGCCCGCTGATAACTTTAATAGATTGTTGAAGCTCAATCTGTAGTTTTTTATTTACATCGCGGTCAATAATTGAACCGGTCATTTTCTCGGGCTTGCCATTTTTATCCAATACAAGTTTACCAGTGGCTTCAAACCAGCGGTAAGTCCCGTCCTTGTGTTTCAGCCTTATTTCAACAGGTTCCGCAATTCCGGTAAGTATTGGTATATTTTTTTCATCTATTAAATGGTGCCTGTCGTCGGGATGTACAAGCTTATTAATAAAGGCATTATAAGAGGGCTCTATTTCACCCGGCTTATAGCCCAGTAGTGTGTAATATTTATCGCTCCACCATTCTTTACCATTTGCAATATTCCAAACCCATACCCCCGCGTTAATAGCATCGAGTATAACTTCATAAAGTTTAATTTCAAAAGAATACTTCATTTAGATAGCTTTTCTTACTGCAAATTATTAAAAGTTGATATACTTACCTTAGTTAATTACCGCTGCAATAAAATAGCCCAGCTCAGGTTTTTATTCAATTATGAACCCAGCAAAGGAATATGAATTTAGCTTTACTTGCGTCGCACTCTTCTACGTTCATAACAATTTTGAACAGGTGTCTGCACAAAATATTTATTTATTACATCAACAAAAACCACTGCAATACGTGAATTAGTACAAGAGTGCAACGCAACAACCGATACCATGAAATACAAAACCCGGGCTCAAAAAAAATCCCCGCTACTTTTAAAAGGCCTGACAAATAAAACTGAAAAACAGTAAAATATATTCGTACCAATTTCTAAATCTTCGTATGGTAATTATGACGATAATCACTTACTGAATAAAAAAATATTTATAGCTTCACCATGTAAAACATATTTATGAAAACAATTATTGTACCCACAGATTTTTCAGAAACTGCAAAAAACGCTGCATTCTATGCCGTTAGTTTTGCAAGGCAGATGAACAGTACCAAAATTATTTTATACAATGCCTACCAGGCCCCGCCGGTAGTAGATGTAAATATGGCAATGGTAGAAACTATTGATATTGGCTCGTTGCAAAGGAGCAGTGAGGAAGGGCTGCAAATTTTTATGCAGCAGCTAAGGCCGCTTTGCGAAGGTATAGAACTGGTTACAGTAAGTGATTACGGTATGGTTGCTTCAAATATTCAGGAAGTATGCGATAAATACCATGCAGATGCAGTGGTAATGGGTGTAACCGGTATGGGAAAACTGGCAGAAACATTGATTGGAAGCTATGCAATAGACGTTTCCCGCCATGCACAAATACCCGTTATAATTGTTCCGCCCGGCGCAAAATTTACCCCGGTTAAAGAAGTAATGTTTGCCTGCGATTTCTCGAAAGTGATGGAAACAACACCGGTTGAACCGATTAAAAAAATACTTGACGCTACAGCAGCAAAACTTATCGTGGTAAATATTGATCACAATAACAAAGATTTTACACCCGATACGCCATACGAGAGCTTAATGCTCAACACAATGCTGCAGGCCTACAACCCCGAGTACCATTTTCTGAGTGATAAAGATTTTGTAGGCGCTATAAACAGGGTTGCACTGGAAAAACAAGTGGACCTTATTATTACCATCCCCAAAAAAATGGGCTGGTTCGATCATTTATTTAAACGCAGCCATACCAGTTTATTGGCCTTTCACAGCCATGTGCCGTTGATGGTGGTGCATGAATAATTTTTTTGTAGCCGGGCTGAAGAATATGCATTGAGCTTTACTTGCGTCGCACCCTTGTACTGAAGGAATAAAGGCAACAAGGCAAAGAGGCCATTGTTTGATTGTTCACTCTTCATTGTTCATTCTTATAGGAAAGTACAAGAGTGCGACGCAACAACCGATGCCATAAAAAACAAAAGCCGGGTACAAAATTTCAACCTTTCTATTTACTTTTTTATTTGTGGAAACTCAATATATGTAGCAAACTTGCTGTTTCTATAAATTCTTTGTGTTGCTTCCTGATAGTCTGATGCCTTGGCATCGTAAATGCTTGGCACAAATTTTTGCGGATTCATATCAATGATTGGGAACCAACTGCTTTGTACCTGAACCATAATCCGGTGACCTTTTAAAAAGACATGATCAGCCTGGTGCAGATCTATTTTATATTCCTGTACTATTTCTGGTAAAATTATTTCCGGCTTCTCAAAACTCTTGCGGTAACGGCCGCGAAATACTTCGCTTGCAATCATTAATTCGTAGCCACTCATTTTGGGTTCATTTGCATATTGATCGGGATATACATCTATCAGTTTTACTACCCAGTCTGCATCGGTGCCGGTAGTGCTTGCAAACAAATGTGCAATGATACTGCCTGTAATGGTAACATCCTGTGTAAGTGTATCGCTTTGCCAGGTAAGTACATCCGGCCTTCCATCAACAAAACGCTGATCATCTGTAAGCCATGGGCGCCAGCGGCTTCCCGGCCCATAGGTTTGCTCTATCGGTCGCTGACGGTAAGGCACAGGCTTTTTTGGATCGCTGATGTATTCATCAAATGCCTCGCTGCTTGCTGTGACTGGTTTATCAAAAGATACTTTACCGTTTGCCGCTATGTATAACCTGTAAGTAGTGGCTTCTTTTGGCGGCCAGCTTGCATAGGTTTTCCATTGGTTGGTGCCGGTTTGAAAAATAGTTGCTTCAGAAAAATTGCCATCGCCTTTTCCTTTTAGCCAGTAATCGAACCATTTCTTTTGAATGTTTTGCTGAAAGTATCCTGAAGTATTGCTTTGCATATCGTATGCACCAAGATGCGTTACATTATCCCGTGCCCACTGGCCATGATTCCACGGGCCAATACAAATATAATTGCGGTTATTGCTATCCAGCGTTTCCATTTTGCTATACATAAGTTGCGGGCCCATCATATCTTCCTGGTCCCACACGCCTCCAACATGCAGCATAGGTATGCGGGGATAATCCACATAACGAAGCGGCGATTTATATTGCCAGAATGAATCGTAATTGGGGTGCTGCATAAACTGGTTCCAGCTGGGCAGTTTATTGTGAAAATATTTTTCATTGGCATTTGAAAGCGGGCCAAGTTTTAAAAACCAATTGTACAGATCGTAATGATCAAAAGGAAAAAGCGTATCAACTTTTGAAGCTTCTTCCATGAAAGAATAGTCAAAGGCATAAGATAGCCGAAAGGCACCGTTATGGTGAAAATCGTCGCCGAGAAAAAGATCACTCATGGTTGCCTGTTCGCTGGCTGCTTTCATTGCAGGGTGCGGCCTTGCGGCTGCAGCAAGTGTTAACCAACCGGGATAAGAAATACCTAACTGCCCAACCTTGCCGTTATTATTCGACAAATTATGAATAAGCCATTCTATCGCATCATAAGTATCTGTGCTTTCATCTACATCGCCGGGCTTATCGGTAACCGGCCTGTTCATTACAAATTGTCCTTCGCTTTTATAGCGGCCGCGAATATCCTGTGTTACAAAAATATAACCCTCTTCAGCCATATCCTTTACATAAGAATTAGTAAGCGGATCTTGCATGCCCTCGCTGCCATAGGGTGTCCGTTGCATCAAAATTGGAACCGTTTCTTTTGTATTTGCAGGCGTATAAATAACCGTATAAAGTTTTGTGCCATCACGCATGGGTATCATTACTTCCCTCCTTACATATTCTATTTTTGTTTGCGCAAAACCGGCACAAACAAAAATCCAACTAATAATAATGCAGTTAAGTTTTTTCATAAAAAAATTTATAGATATAAAGTTTTAAGCTAATCATAAAACAGAATTACACCTGACAAAAAACCAAATATTTTTACCAGTCAAATTGAATGCCATGCCCCCGAAGCCTACAGGTTACTTGCCCCCGAAGCTTCGGAATACTTTTGCACGTTCAGTCCTTTAGTGAACTTTTTACAAGCTCAATTATATTCTCAAGTACAAGAGTGCGACGCAACAAAAGCTACATTAATGTTCTTGGGCTTGGCCCAAAATAATTCTTCTTTCGCGATTCACGATAAATACTTCCCTACAATCGGTACTCTTCTGCCAACCCCAAAGGCTTTGGGCGATATGCGTATGATGGGACAAAACTGGTTGCGTTTGTATTCGTTGGTGTTTACCATTTTTAATGTACGGTCAACCAATGCGGCATCGAAGCCCTGCAATTTTATTTCGTTCGGATCCATGCGACGCTCAATATACTGGTATAAAATCTTATCGAGTATACTGTAATCGGGTAAGCTGTCGCTGTCTTTTTGATTTGGCCGCAGCTCTGCACTTGGCGCTTTGCTGATGATATTTTCAGGGATGATTTCCTTGTTGCGGTTAATATATTTCGCCAGTTGATACACCTGCATTTTATAGCAATCGCCCAGCACGCTAAGGCCACCGGCCATGTCGCCATACAACGTGCCATAGCCAGTTGCCAACTCGCTCTTGTTGGATGTGTTGAGCAAAATATAACCAAACTTATTAGAAATTGCCATCAATAAATTACCGCGTGTTCTACTCTGTATATTTTCTTCGGCAAGCGAAAAAGGCAGGTCGGTGAAAATGGGTTTTAGTGTTTCCAGAAATGATTCATAAACCGTATTGATGCGAATAATATCGTAAGGATTTTCCAGGTTTTTACTAAGTTCCACCGCATCATTTACTGAGTGTTCTGTTGAATAAGGCGAAGGCATTAGCACGGCACGCACATTTTCTTTACCCAATGCCTCACATGCAAGTGCCAGTGTAACCGCACTGTCGATACCACCCGAAGAACCAAGGATAGCTTTTGTAAAACCCATCTTGGTGAAATAATCTTTAATGCCCATTACAAGTGCGGCATGTATTTGTGCTATGTTTAGTTCGGGCTCTAAACCTGCGGGGGTAAGTTCTTTATCTGGCACACGGCTTGCGGGTTCAAGAATAGGTGCATCAATGCTGCCATCATCATTTAATGTAACTGCTTCAACCGCTTCTAAAAACATGGGCAACGATTTGCAAAGGTTTGCATCTTTATCAAAAACAAGCGACGCCCCATCAAACACTACTTCCGTTTGACTGCCTACAGCATTGCAGTAAAACATCGGAATTTTATACTTCAACACATTCGATTTAATAACTGCCTTGCGGTCTTCATCATGCGTATAGTCAAACGGTGATGCGCTTAGGTTTATCATTAAATCGGGCTGTTGTTCCATCAGTTTATCCATGGGGCAAATGCGGTACAGCGGGTTGTCGCCAAGGTTCCAGATATCCTCGCAAATGGTTACTGCAAGGCGCTTTCCTTTAAATTCAATAATGTTCCATTTGTAAGCAGGCTCAAAATAGCGATACTCATCAAACACATCGTAAGTGGGCAAAAGGGTTTTGTGTATCTCGGCTTTTATTTCCTTTTCGTACAAAAAGAAAGCAGCATTAAACAGGTCTTTTCCTTCTCTTATTGGATTGCGTGCAGGCGAACCAACCAGCACGGCAATGGTATCAGCATGCTGCTTTATTTCGTCAATTGCCAGGTAACATTTATTGACAAAATCATTGAACTCAAAAAAATCTCTCGAAGGGTAGCCGCAGATACTCAGCTCGCTGAATACAATAATATCCGACTGCTGCACCTTCGCTTCCTCAATAGCTGCGATTATCTTTTTGGTATTACTTTCAAAGTTGCCTACATGATAATTTTGCTGTGCCAATGCTATTTTCATGCTGCAAATTTCACGAATAAATACGAATCTCCGTTCATGAAATAAGGAATACAATTTTGAACCTGGCAGAAGAACTACTATGAAGCTTTTGTTGCGTCGCACACTTGTACTACATTAATTCTATTCAGCTTTCAACAGCCACACCCAAATAAAATAGCTTCTTAACAAAATCATTTCATCGGTTTAACGTTAATTAGCAGCATGAAAAATTTTCTTGTCCTTTTTCTTGTTCTGGTTTGCCTTTATTCCTGCACCGATAAAAAAAATTTTCCGGACGTTTCCCATATTAAAGTGAAAGCCGATATACAGCGTTTTGATAAAGATTTTTTCGCTCTTGATACTAACAACATTGAGGGAGCCCTAACACAACTGCAAAAAAAATATCCATCTTTTCTAAATGATTTTTTATACAATATTCTCGCAGCACCTCCTCAGCCAGACAGTGCCGCACAAAAAGTAAAAATGTTTATTCACGATTACAAACCCATTTTTGATTCTTCGCAACTTTTATTTGCAAACACAGATAAAATACAGGAAGAAATTGAAAGAGGTTTACAGTTTGTGCAGTATTATTTTCCCCAATACAAAATACCTGAGCAGGTGGTTACTTTTATCGGACCATTAGAAGGTTATGCTAATGTGCTTACTACAAGCGGTTTGGCAGTTGGGCTGCAACTCTATCTGGGCAAGAATTTTGAGGTTTACCACAGCGAGTATATCGAAGAAGTTTATCCGGCTTACCAGTCGCGGCGTTTTGAGCCGCAATATATTGCTGTTAACTGCATTAAAAATATTATAGATGATATTTATCCAGCCACTAATGCAGATATGCCACTGGCATATCAAATGATCGAGGCAGGCAAGCGGCTCTACGTACTTGATAAGCTATTACCCGAAACGGCAGATACTTTAAAAACCGGTTACACACAAAAACAACTGGATGGCTGTTACGAAAACGAAGCAATGATCTGGAATTACTTTCTACAGAATAATTTAATTTATTCAACCGATCCTTCGGCTGTGCGGGATTATATGAACGATGGCCCGAAAACAGATATTCTTGGCGATGGATCGCCGGGTTATATCGGTCAGTTTACAGGCTGGCAAATAATAAAAAAATGGATGGAAATAAAACCAGAAACCAGTCTCGAACAATTGTTGCAAACCCCTGCAAAACAGATTTTTGAAGAAGCTAAGTATAAACCAAAATAGTGTAAAGATGATTGGAGATACCGCAACTATGAATTAACTCATGTCTATTCGAATATCCACCAATCAACCAATCCATACCATACATCCTCTAATTATTCTTAAACGGAACAATCATATCAAAAGGGGGAATTTTTACTTTAAACGTAGTTTTCGTATTTTGGTTTTCCATGGTATAAAAACCATGCATGCGGCCAATTTCGGTTTTTAAATTACAGCCACTTACATATTGAAATTGCTTTGCAGGTGGCATTACGGGTTGCACACCCACTACACCTTCACCTTCCACTTCACGCTGCTCGCCATTACTGTCAAAAATATACCATTGGCGGCGTAGGAGTTTTATGGTAAAATTGTTGTGGTTTTCAATAGTTATGCGGTAAGCAAACATAAATTCATTGTTAAGCGGATTGCTGTAATCTGCCTGGTAGTAGGTCTCTACATTTACTTCTACGCCTTCAGAAATTTTAGATGCCATTGGTTTGCTATTTACCTTAGGTAAAGTTAGGGGTTAGCTTTTTTTAAATAATAGTTTGTTCATTAAATAATACATTATAAACAATAGTTTTTTTGCCCGGCTGCTGTAGTACTGTTGTACATCCTTGTGTCGCAAACGGGTGATAAGCAACCAGGATCAGCAAAGTTCAGAACGTTGAAACGTGCAACGCAACGAAGACGCTATAAAATACCACAGCCAGGTTCATTAATTTTTCCGGCATTATACTATCTCCTACCAAATACCAACTGGCAGCCGTTTTAAAATTCTTGCGCATAGTTAATCCCTTTGTTACATCTTTGAATAATTTTAAAACTGTTACATTTTTATGACCGATTCTTTAAAAGCGTTGCTTTATAAAACCCTTGGTTTAAACGGTTACCTGCGTTTACTGCAATCGTTCTTTTTGCTGGGTTACAGATCCGGTCTGCTAAAACGCAACCAAAAATACAAGTGGCATTATTTTGTTAAAGAACTGGTGAAGCCAGATGACACAATTATAGATATTGGGGCCAACCTTGGCTACTTCAGTGTTATTTTTAGCGGTATTATCGATGACAAGGGATTGCTCTTCAGCGTTGAACCGGTAAAGCCTTACCGTAATTTGCTCGAAAAGGTTTTGCCAAAAAAAGACAATATAACCATTTGTGCTTTTGCTTTGGGTAACAGCAACGAAGGTCCTGTAAAATTGGGCATGCCGCCATTGCTGCGGCATTTGCAGTACCTGCGCCACGGAACAGTTACCATACTTACCAATGATAAAATTAGCAGCGGGCAGGTTGTATTTGAAAGTGATATTAAGAAAGGTAGCGAGGTATTTGGCGGCCTTGCAAAAATTGACTACATAAAATGCGATATAGAAGGTTACGAAACAGTAGTGTTCCCCGAATTAGAACAGCTTTTACAGAAACATCAACCGCTGGTGCAATTAGAAACCTGGGGCGAACAGTTACCTGTAATGATTGCTTTTTTTAAACGCCTTGGTTACAAACCTTTTCACCTGCAAAACAATAAACTTTTTCACAGCGACACGCTTTCTGCCGATGAACTTGGGGCATCAGATATCTTGTTTGTACCGTCAAAAAGAATAAAACAGGTTGAAAAATTTTTAGGTTAAGGGGAATTTTTGGGCACCCGGCTCAGGTACTTCTATTGATCTTCTCTTGCAGCATACCCCGCTAAGGCGGTGGTCGCAATCTTTTACTGTATCGATTTATTGAGCAAATACGGCAATGCCAGAAAAGCTGTCAACTCATTTTAGTGCCATTACAGCTTTGCTAATTATACCCGCTGTCGGGTATAAAAACGAAGTTTAATTATGTGTACATTGCCTAAAATTCAAAAACATGAAACACAATATTAGTCTTTTGCTGGTATGCTGCCTATCCGCATTTACAGCTCAGGCGCAGCCCGCAAAGTCGGCCGCTGATCTTTACAATGATGGTATGAAACTAGTGGATAGTAAAAGCTACAAAGAAGCATTGGATGCTTTTAAAAAAGCAATTACAAAAGACCCGGCAAACGGAGATGCATTATATGAAGCTGGCTGGGTTTGCAATGAGCTCGAACAATACGCCGAAGCAGTCGTTTACCTCGAAAAAGCAAAGAAAATAAAACCTGATGTAGCAAAAATTTTTTTTGAACTTGGCTATGCCGATGAAAATACAAAAAACGAAGCCGGTGCAATAAGCAGCTATAAAAAAGCATTGGAGTTGTATCCGGAATACTATAGTGCTGCACAAAGCCTTGGCGATATTTATTACGATAAGCAGGACTATAAAAATGCATTGGTTTATTATCAACAGTACCTGGCCGATGCAGATGCTGATACCTATTATAGTTACAAAGCAGGCTGGTGCTGTAATGATCTGGAAAAATATTCAGACGCAATAACCTATCTTGAAAAATACGAACCCACTGAAAATGATGACATAGCCAAAAAATTCGCTGAGATTGGTTACGCTAATTACAAACTGGAAAATGAAGATGAAGCTGTAGATGCTTACGAAAAAGCACTCAATGCCAAACCTGGCTACGGCACAGCCTACCGGGGTTTAGGGAATGTTTATTATGATAACAGCGACAAATATGATGACGCTATTAACAACTATGAACTTGCCATTCAATACGATGAGGAAAACTCGAAAGATGCTTATTACAAATTAGGCTGGTTATACAACGATGCAGAAAGGTATGACGATGCTATCGCGATATTATTAAAAGCGGCTGATTACGACCCTAAAGAGGCCGGCACCAAGGAAGAATTGGGCTATGCGTATTATATGACAGATAATAATACCGAAGCATTAAAACAGCTTAACATGGCCATTGAACTTGATCCTAAATCGAAGCTTGGTTATTATTACAAAGGGTTGTGTTATATAGACAAAGGAGAAAAGGATATGGCGAAGGAAATGTACAATAAACTAAAAGAAATTAGCCCAGACCAGGCAGACAAACTGCTCGCAAAAATAAACGGCAACTAGTCCGGATTTCAGGGGCGTGGTAGTTACAGATTGTTTTAAGGATGGTGGAATACGCCGATCAGAATTACATAAGTACAAGAGTGCGACGCAACCGGGATGCCATAAAAAACCAATGCCGGGAGCCAAATCTCCAATAACATCTAAATAAAAAAGCCGCAGAAATTTCTGCGGCTTTTTACGATTTTATTAAGCACTATGCCATTTCGGTCTGCATACTCTTCGAGACTTTCTTCCTGTCGTCTTCGTTAAGAATAACCTTGCGCATACGAACGTTTTTAGGCGTTACTTCAATACACTCATCCTGCTGAATATATTCCATGCACTCTTCAAGCGTCATCAGCGTTTTTGGCGCAATACGGCTTGCATCATCGCTTCCGCTCGCTCGGTGGTTGGTAAGTTTTTTAGGCTCGGTTGCATTAACAACAAGATCACCTGGTTTTATATGCTCAGCAATGACCTGACCTACATAAACTTCTTCACCCGGATCTACAAAGAAGGTGCCGCGGTCTTGTAATTTATCAATAGAGTATCCTGTTGTACGTTCCTGATTTTTAGAAAGCAATACACCGTTATTTCTTCCGGGGATCGGTCCTTTCCAAGGTTTATATTCGTTAAAGCGATGCGCCATTACAGCTTCGCCGGCAGTATTGGTAAGCATGTTAGAACGCAGGCCTATCAATCCCCTTGAAGGTATTTCAAATTCAAGGTGCTGCATTTCGCCTTTACTTTCCATAATATGCATTTCGCCTTTACGCTGGGTAACAAGGTCAATAACCCTGCCGCTGAATTCCTGCGGAACATCTACCACCAGTGTTTCGTAAGGCTCATGTTTTTTACCGTCAATATATTTTACCAATACCGTTGGCTGACCAACCGTTAATTCGTAACCTTCTCTGCGCATGGTTTCTATAAGGATACCGAGGTGCAGAATACCGCGACCAAATACCAGGAAGCTGTCTGCGCCGTCTGTATCTTCAACACGCAATGCAAGATTCTTTTCAGTTTCTTTCATTAAACGGTCGCGAAGGTGACGGCTGGTAACAAACTTACCATCACGGCCAAAGAAAGGTGAGTTATTAATACTGAAAAGCATGCTCATCGTTGGCTCATCCACACTGATTACGGGCAGCGCTTCAGGATTATCAATATCCGCAATTGTATCGCCTATATTAAAATCATCCAAGCCAACAACGGCACATAAATCGCCGCAAACTACTTCAGTCACTTTCTTTTTGCCCATTCCTTCAAACACATAAAGTTCTTTTACTTTGGTGCGTTTAATCGTTCCATCGGCTTGCATAAGCGCAATTGTTTGCGCTTCTTTTATTACACCACGGGCTACTTTACCAATGGCAATACGGCCAAGGAAAGAAGAATAATCCAGTGAAGTGATCTGCATTTGCAACGGGCCTTCATTGATTGTTGGAGGCGGAACGTATTTAATAACACCATCGAGTAACGGTGTAATATCTTCGCTTTGAGTTAGTGAATCATTGAACCAGCCATTCTTGCCACTGCCGTAAAATGTAGGGAAATCAAGCTGTTCTTCTGTTGCATCAAGGTTAAAAAAAAGTTCAAATACTGCATCATGCACTTCATCGGGGCGGCAATTTGGCTTGTCTACCTTATTAATAATAACAATAGGTTTCAGGTTAAGGTGCAATGCTTTCTGCAAAACAAAACGTGTTTGAGGCATTGGCCCTTCAAACGCATCTACCAGCAATAAAACACCATCTGCCATTTTTAAAACACGTTCCACTTCACCGCCAAAGTCACTGTGGCCGGGTGTGTCAATAACGTTTATCTTAACTCCTTTGTAGGTTACAGACGCGTTTTTACTAAAGATTGTGATGCCTCTTTCACGCTCAAGGTCGTTGCTGTCCATAATCAGGTCACCGGTATCCTGATTGTCCCTGAATACTTTGGTCGTATGCAGAATTTTATCTACAAGTGTTGTTTTACCATGGTCAACGTGTGCAATAATTGCAATATTTCTTATTTCCATAAATTATAGCTGCGAGCTATGAGTTAAAAGGCGTGTGCAAATCCAAAAAGGCCTGCAAAACACAACTTATCACTGAATGCTTTTTATTTAAGGCTGCAAATGTACGGATTTGCAACGGAGTAGCAAGCGGCTGAAGAGATGAATATTAAGTTACCAACGGCAGTACGCTGTGGCATCGCCGGTTGTGTCACTCACTTGTACTTCCTTTACGTTGTGGCGTCTTTGGCTTTACTAATGGCAAAACGCTGTGGGTAATAATCCCGGTTCTCTTGCTTAAAACTGTTCAAAGCAAAAGCCGCATTAGAATATCTTCGTGCAAACGAATTAAAATTATTGGTATGATAATTACCAAAGACGATTACACAACCGCACCTGCACAAGTGCATTACCTGGAAATGCACCATAATCCTCATTTCGTTTTAACCCATAAGCAAGCTGCCGCTTTTAAGCTTCTCGAAAAACCCATAAGCGCAGAAACGTACCGGCATTATTATAAAAATGTTGGCCTGCAATATAACTGGCTTGACAGGCTTGCGATACCTGATGAAGACCTGCAATTAAAAATTAATGAACCAAATATTGCAATATTCGCACTGCAAATAGATAGTGCAGATGCGGGCTATGCAGAGTTCGCTATAGTGAACGAATATGTTGAGATTGTATATTTTGGTTTGTTTGCTTCTTTTGTTGGCAAGGGTTTAGGCAAATTTTTTCTTGAATGGTGTATTAGTAAGGCATGGGATTATGAACCAAAATGGGTACAGTTAAACACCTGCTCGCTTGACCATGCAAATGCGCTTGGCGTTTACGAATCGGCGGGGTTTAAAGTTGTTAGAACTGCAACAGAAGAAAGAAAAATACTGTTGAAAAATTAATCTTCATGGGCTGGTCCTAGCCCAATAATGATATCTTGTACAAGAGTGCGACGCAAGAGGCGATGCCATAAAAACCCATTGCCGGGCCTATAACTTCTGTCTAAAATACTATTTGGAGTTAAGGTTTACTATGTTGTTTTTAATGGCGTAAATAACCAGGCCTACCCTGGTTTTTATATTGAGTTTATCGAAAAGTGCATCGCGGTAGCCATCTACAGTGCGGGGGCTTACAAACATTTTATCGGCAATTTCCTTATAGTTTAGCTCGCTGCAGATATGGCGCAGGAAGTCTATATCGCGGTCTGATAAATTAAGCGTGGTGCGGGTTTCGGCATCATCGTCCATCTTTTGCATGGTGTGTATAAGATGGCCGGTTACCAGGTCGGAATAAAAAAAGCCTTTGGTAATAATCTCGTTTAAGGCACGCTTAAGATCGGCAGGTTCCGCATCTTTTAATATGTAACCGCGGGCACCGCATTTAAGCATGCGAATGATAGCGCTTTCGTTATCGTACATGCTTAATGCCAGCACTTTTACTTCGGGGTGGTTTTGCTTAAGCCAGCGGGTGGTTTCGTAACCATCTTTTTTGGGCATGTTAATATCCATAAGCACCAGTTGTGGCAGGTTGGCGGGTTGCAAATTATCAATAAATTCCTGACCATTGCTCGCCTGAAAAGTTACTTTATAGCCATCAAATGTATTAATAAGGCCGGCGAGGCCATTGCGTATAAGTGCATGATCATCGGCAAGGGCTACGGAAATTTCTTTGGTCATTCCCCCATCCCCTAAAGGGGTAGATTGAAATTGGTTTGTTATATTATTTCTCATGTTGCATTAGTTAATTGTTCGTGGCTTATGGTTGTTGATCGGTTGCAATTAACCCACTTTTGGGGCTACAGGTAGTTCTATTATTGCAGTTGTTCCTTCTGCGGGCTTACTATTTATGGTTATAAAGCCGGTTATTAAAGTCATGCGGCTTAGCATATTGCGCAGGCCAAGACCATTGTTATTTTCTGCTGACTGCATGGCGGCGGTATCGAAACCTTTACCATTGTCCTGCACGGTGATGGTTAATTTTTCGGGTTGATAGTCCATTAAAATTTTTACTTCGTTTGCTTCGGCATGTTTTACAATATTGTTAAGCAGCTCCTGAACAATACGAAAAACCACCAGTTCGCGCTGACTGTCATTTTTATAAAACTCACCATCGAGTGTAAATGAAGTTTTGTACTGCCCGGTTTTTTCGAGTATTTGCAATTGCTGTTCTATTGCACCATAGAGGCCGATCTCGCTGATAAAATCGGGGTTAAGGCTGCGGGCAATATCGCGAAGATCCTGTATGGTTTTGCTTAACAGGTCTTTTGACTCAACGAGTTTTTCTTTTATCTCGGCCGGTATGCGGCCATCAATAGTATTGATGCTGAGCTTTACAAAACTGAGTGCCTGGCCAATATTATCGTGTATCTCCTGGCTGATATTGCGGAAAGTTTCCTCCTGAATTTCGAGACGGGTTTGGAGGAGGGTTTGGGTGAAAGTGGATTGCATGAGTTGTTTTTCCTGCTTGTATTCGTTTTTTCGTTTTTTATAAATTGATAAAAAGGTGATAAGGAAACTAACCAGCGTTATAAAAATTAATGTTATGGCCAATACTGGTATTAAAAAGTTGTTGGCATTTTCAATATTGCGGGGCATATCAATTTGAATTAAGTATTTTCCTTTTCAAGTTAACAACCTTTATGTCCTTGATTATACCAATTGTAAACATTACATACATATTTATATTGAAAATACTATGTATAATTTTTTTAATAGCCTTATTAATATTATCTCCATTATCAAGATTATACCATAAAATAAAAATAAGGAGTGTACATACTGAATAGAAAAGAATTCCAATTGTGTACCAAAAAAAAGGCGTTTTGAAATTGAACAAAAAAGGCTTATCCAATTCGTATTGTTCCAGCAAAAAAAGCATAATCCATACTGTATAAATAAAATTATTAAGGCTTGCAAGTTCACTGATAAACGTTTCTATTCCTAGGTCGTAAAAGCTGAAAGCCACTATAACAGTATAAATTATACATAAAAAGGAAAAAATCGTTCTTTTATTTTTTGTAATTATTTTGTTACGAAACAAAAAGGATAGTAAAATAAATTCGCAGGGCGTATAAATATTATAGGCAATCCCCTGATAATTTTTATAGGTTACCATCTCCGGCAAATCCATCATTTGGGAGATAGTGCTAAAAAAAACTATAGCCAAAACAAATAAGGAATCCCTTGAAAGTTTGCGGTGCCATATCATACCTACAATGAATGGCACCGCAACACTCCAGATTGAGATGTAGTTTAAAATTTCTGGGATAGTCAAGTTATTTTTAGTCTAAATTAAGTTTAATCATTTAAGTGAAAATTTAAATACTTTTTCAGCATCATTAAATTGATTTGGAAATTCTGCTATAGTTATATGAGGAGGATGTTCGTCAGCTGCCTCGGGGATACCCAGGGAATAAAAATCTTCCGATTCTTCCTCTTTCTTATATACACCTGCGACAAGAACAGTTGGTTCACCTTTAAGAAATTTTTTATCCTTATCATCCTCGGTTTGTGCGCCCAATATTACCATCAGGTAATCTGCGCTTTGCTTAGGTGCATGCTTATCATCGGGGTCTCCATTAAAAAAGCGCATAACAAGCTCTTTTGTAAAAATAAAAGCGTTATATTCTTTACTATAATATTTTAAAGCATCCGCAAATTCTAAAGTTCCATCTTCAGCTTTTAAAGTTTCGAAATGTGCTTTGATTTGTACTCTTGCTTTATCTGTTATCTCAGTATGCTTTTGTATGAGTTTTTCAGCTTTTGCAATATCTATTTTTTGGCCATATTCCTTTTTGTTTGTCATAATTTATCTTTTTAGTTAATTATTTACTGAATAATTTTCTTGGCTATACTTATTCAAAAGTTATTTGAATAAAATCCGAATCTGCTAGTTTAACCGGTACATTTTCTACAACTTTCATTGGGGGATGCTCTGTTACTGGCATTTTCCAGTCTTTCATTGTTGTATATATTGTTGAGTCTGCGGACTCACGATTACATCCAGCAATCATTATCGCCTGATTCCCTTTTGAATAAGGAGAACTATCTACTGAATGAGCCCC
The DNA here is from genome assembly GCA_038203525.1 of Chitinophagales bacterium. Classification (GTDB taxonomy): domain Bacteria; phylum Bacteroidota; class Bacteroidia; order Chitinophagales; family Chitinophagaceae; genus Limnovirga. The sequence continues at coordinate 55,298 of JBBRDW010000011.1, forward strand.
GACTAATATCATTATAAAATCAGCTTTTCCAGTACCCCCTGTTTCTGCATTTGAATCACCATCGAAAAATCGTAAAAAATCATCTTTACTAAATACATATGCATTAGCTCCATCAGAATAACTATTTTCTACTTTTTGGAAAAAATTAAAGAAGGGTGATTCAGGCGGTTCGTCAGTTGAAATTTTTTCTAACACTTTTCTATTCTTTTCAATAGAACCATCAATAAAAAGATTACATGTAGTTGTAATTTTAATTCTTTGCTTGATGAGCTGATTTGCTTCAGTTAATGGAATTGCTTCGCCTAGTTTGGGCATAAAATAATTTTTAAAAGTTTTTAAATAATTGATTTTGAAATTTACTTAATTATAAATTCTTCTGCAAGGTCTTTTTTAAAAATAATATTGCCTACCGTGTTTTCACCATTTTATTACCGTTAAATCACCCAAATAATCAGGGCTATTAAACCCAGCACTCCTGCCATCTATAAAAATATTTTTACAGCATCAAAACAAAAAACCCGTAAGCCGAAAAGGGTAAAAAGAGTAGGCGCAATTAAAAATAAAAATTATGAAAAGATTATTCCTGGAAGCCGGTGAGGCTGTTACAGATGAACTAGCAGCGTATGTTGCAGTTCAGGCAAACACATTGTCTTTACAAGATGATGATAGCATTGATATGTACACTGATGAAGAGCTTTCTAACCCGGATGCAACTGAATACCTGGATAATGAACAGGATGAGGTTACAGATGAAATCGCAAGTGTTTTCGGTTTTGAAAGCAGCAGGCTAAGTACGCATTTCAAATCTTTGGGAATTGATGCCGCAGCAAGCCCACAACTACGAATAAGGCTTTTTCGGTGGAGAAAGTTAAAGGAAAGGATCAGGAAAATTATTTGTGCAATCCTTGCTGAAGCAGGAGGGGGTGATTTGGATTGGAAAGATATTATAAAAAAAGCGCTTACTGCTTTAATACCAACTTTTATCGCTGGTATACCCGGATTTATTGTTGCAATAATAATTGGTTTCTCAGCAAAGGCTATAAAAAATGGTGTAGGTAACCTTTGTTCATAAATACAATGCCCATTTCCTGAAACCAGAAACCGAAGCTTTATTACAATTCCATAAATATTTCCCCATGATTAGGGTGGGGAAATATTATTTCGTTGTTTAAAGTCTTTAGCTCTATTAAAACCCGCACGCCGAAAAGGGTAAACAGAGTAGGCATTAAAAATAAAATTTACAAAAAATGAAAACAAGAATTTTTACGCTTCTTGCGTTGGCAACAATGGTATTAAGTACCCAAAATGCAAATGCCAAAATACGCCGGGTAGGTTATTGGGGTGTGGCAATTGCCAACACAGATTATACAGACCTGCAAAGCGCACACGATGCAGCAGCAGCAGGTGATACCCTTTTATTGTTCCCCGGTAGCTGGAGTGCCAATTACAGCAAAAAATTAATAACCATTGGCTATGGTTATTTTAACGACACTTTAGCCCTTGGTACCGCTGCCAATGCAGGATTGCAAAATATTAAAGGCACACTTAATTGTGCTGTTTACCTCTATGCAGGAAGCAATAACTGCGTTTTTGAAGGTATTGATGGCGCTAACATTTCTCCATATTATTTCGAAACAGTAAGTAATATTACCATACGCCGCTGCAAGGGTTATGTTTATTTTAATAATGCAGTTTGCAATAACTGGTTAATTACCCAGTCAGTGATTGATAATATGAGCTTTTATTGGGGTGGCGGTACACCTACCAATCTAAATGTAAACAATTGCTTTGTGGGTTTATTAGGCCTTGCAGCTGGCAGCGGCATTTCCCAAACCGGGCAGTTTACCAACAATATCATTTATAGTTATACTAACGCTGAATTTGGCAATGGTTCTTTTATTTTAAAAAATAATATTTTTCTTGGTTATCACGGTGCAGATGCTAATTGTATTTACCAGAATAATGTGTTTAATACAGACTATGGTGCTGCTCCGGCTGGTAATGGAAATATTGGTGTAACCGGCACAGTAATGGAATCAAATGTATTTGTAGGCTATATCACGCAAGGCACTTACAGCTACGATGCACGTTATGTCTTAAAACCCGGCAGCCCTGCAATAGGTGCAGGTGTGGGCGGAGTAGATTGTGGTATGTTTGGCGGCATCAACCCTTACAAACTCAGCGGCATGCCACGCATTCCGGCTATTTATAAATTAACCGCGCCATCTACCATAACAAGTACTAACCCTTATACCATTACGCTTAGTGTAAGGAGTAATAATTAAACTGTCTTGAACCTGGATTTTGAGGATTATTGGGATTGCAGGGAGAATAATAGCGCTTATTTTTTATTATTACTGCACATAAATGGAGCCCTGTATTTGCCGCCACAAAGGACGAAACCTGAAGAGTGCGACGCAAAAGGAGCTTCCTACCTGTTCCAAAAGCCGGGCTCAAAAAAAACACTTCTAACCAATGGTATTTCAACACGAATTGAACAATGCCTGCGCATTTTATTGGTAAGCCAAAAACAAATGCAGCAAGCAATAAAATAAATGATTATGCAACAAATTTTTAAATACCTCGCTACCTGTTTTGCGGCTGTTTTGGTGGCCTGCTGTGTATATGCCCAGCCCAATATAACAAGGGTTGAGTATTATATTGATGCAGACCCCGGCTACAACAATGCCACCGCATTAACAATAACGGCAGGTACCAACTTAACCAACCTTGCCATTAATATAAACCCCACTACCTTATCGCAGGGGGTGCATATTCTTGGTGTAAGGGCAAAAGATGCCAACGGTGCCTGGAGCCAGGATAACCGGTGGATATTTGCAAAACCCTTTAGCAGCGACACTACAGGCCCCGGTCCTTTACCCAATATTTCGCGGGTAGAATATTATTTAGATACAGACCCTGGGTACGGCGCCGCTACTGCTTTAAGCATTGGCACAGGTAACAACCTGGCAAACCTTACGTTTAATATAGACCCCGCAACCTTAACCGAAGGGGTGCATGTATTGGGCGTAAGATCCAAAGATGCCAACGGTGCTTGGAGCCAGGATAACCGCTGGCTGTTTGCAAAACCTTTCGCATCAGATACTGTGGGTGCGGGTACTGCACCCAACCTTAGCCGTGTAGAATATTATCTTGATACCGATCCCGGCTATGGCAACGGTGTGGCATTAGCCATTAACAACGTAACCTCCTTAAATAATTTTAGCCTGCCCGTAAATATATCTACACTTGCGGCAGGCAGTCATAAACTATTCATCCGCTCTAAAGATGCCAACAAAGCCTGGAGCCAGGACAATGTTTTTGACTTTACCATTGGCACTGCCGTAAACGGCAAATCGATTGTGGTAAACAGTGTTACCAAAAAAACCTTGTGCCAAAAAGATGGTTTTTCAGTTTCGTACCAGGCCGCCGGTACTTACAATGCAGGCAATATTTTCAACGTACAGATTAGCGATGCTGCGGGTAGTTTTACTGCACCTACAACCATTGGCAGCTTTACAGGTACGGGTAACAGCATTGTTTCCTGCGTATTGCCACCAACAGTTACAGCAGGCAGTGCCTACAGGGTACGGGTAAGTTCTACCAACCCCGTGGTTACGGGTATTACCGGTGCAGATGTAATTGTTATAAATGCACTGCCCGCTACACCAACCGTTTCCGCATCTGGTGCTACTACTTTCTGCGCTGGCGGTAGTGTTACACTTACATCTACAGCGGCTACTACCTACCTGTGGAGCAATGGTGCTACCACACAAAGCATTAGTACTAACGTAACGGGTAGTTATAGTGTTACCGTAAGTAATGCAAGTGGCTGTTCCGCCGCATCAACTGCTACTGCGGTAACGGTAAACCCTAACCCTGTTGCAACCATTACGGCAGGTGGCGGTGTTACCAATCTTTGCCCCGGTACAACGGTTACGCTTACCGCATCTGCTGCTACCAGTTATTTATGGAGCAATGGGGCAACTACGCCATCTATCACGGTAACTGCAGCAGGCTCTTACAGCGTTACAGTAACCAATGCAACTAATTGCAGCAATACTTCTGCGGCAACAGTTGTTAGCTATTCAAGCTGCCCTGTACCTACAGGTTTAAAAGCAACGGTGACCTCCTCAACCGGTGCAACTTTAAAATATAAAGCCGCCTCTTGTGCAGCACAATACCAACTACAGTACAGGAAGATTAGCACGGCAACATGGACGACTGTAACCGTTACCGGCCTAAGCTATAAAGCTAAAAACCTGTTGCCTTCAACAAGCTATGAATGGCAGGTAGCAACGGTTTGCCAGGTAAGCCCGCAAATATTAAGTGCCTATAAAGCGGGCACCAATTTTACCACCACAGCAAGCCCCAATGCAACTTTTGCCGCAGCAAAAGCTGTGGAGGATGTCTTTAATGCAATGGTATTTCCCAACCCCGCAAAAAGCAGTGCTACCTTACAAATTAGCGGCGCAAACGAAGGGGTAACCGTAAACCTAACCGATGTTACGGGAAAAGTTTTGTGGCAAAGCCAGCATACACAGGAAACGCAGTTAAAAATTCCTGTAGATAAACTTGCTGCTGGCGTTTACATTGTAAGCGTTAACAATGGCAAAGAAATAAGAACCTTGAAATTAATAAAAGAATAAGCAACCCTTTGATCCTCCTCCCAACCATGAAGGTGTCAAAGCCTTCATGGTTTTTTATAGCTGTAATAAGTACAATGAAATTTTTTTGGGTACCAGCTAAATTACTGGTGGCATCGCCGGTTGTGTCACTCTCTTGTACTTTGGGTAATACTATTCGGCAGGGTGCAGCAGGTTTAGTTTCCATGGAACCTGTTTGTGCAATTTTATGACACAAACCTGTTCAGTTAGGTTAAGCATGTGATAAATCACATCCATTTATGTGATAAATCACATCCATTTTATGTGAAAAATCACATCGGTTTATGTGAAAAATCACATCAATTTATGTGAAAAATCACATTTTTTATTCCACAACACCATTGCATCTTTGTGCAGCAGTAAATACCAGCACCTTTGCTAATTTATGAACTTCAAAAATTTAACCCGGGGGGGTTATTATATGCTGGCAATAACGGCGGTTCTCTAACCGCTGTTTGTTTTTATAATATGAATCGCTGTTTCAAAGGTTTTTACAAAAAAAAAGATTGATAAACTTGTGGGCCAATGCCCACGCAGTGGAAAGATCGCATAAGAGTACGCCTCAGCCTAAAAAGGCTATGCCTAAAAATTCAAATGACTGGCCCAAAAAAGATTTTTTTAATAACGGGCAGAAGTGTCGTTCGTATTTTTAATAAAAAGCTAATACCAAAAAACGCTCAGCCAAAAAAACTACAAACTGCAACCTTTAAACTACAAACTCTTTCACCTATTTTTGCCCAACTCTAAAAAAGAAGCAACATGTCAGTATTAGTGAACAAAGATTCAAGGATAATTGTACAGGGTTTTACCGGCACTGAGGGTACTTTTCATGCTGGCCAGATGATAGAATATGGCAGTAATGTAGTTGGCGGTGTAACGCCCGGTAAAGGAGGCAGCACCCACCTTGACAGACCCGTTTTTAATACCGTAGACGACGCAGTTAAAACCACCGCTGCCAATGTAAGCATCATTTTTGTACCACCTGCCTTTGCAGCCGACGCGATTATGGAAGCTACGGATGCGGGCATTGCTTTGGTAGTGTGTATTACCGAAGGCATTCCTGTACAGGACATGGTTAAAGTAAAAAACTACCTCCTTGGTAAAACCACCAGGTTAATAGGCCCCAACTGCCCCGGCGTTATTACGGCTGGCGAGGCAAAAGTGGGTATTATGCCGGGCTTTATTTTTATACCGGGAAGAATTGGCGTTGTATCAAAATCAGGCACGCTCACCTACGAAGCGGCAGACCAGGTAGTAAAAGCCGGTTTGGGCATAAGTACAGCTATAGGCATTGGTGGCGACCCAATTATTGGCACTACCACCAAAGAAGCTGTTGAACTGTTAATGAATGATCCCGAAACAGACGGCATTATCATGATTGGCGAAATAGGTGGTGGCATGGAAGCAGAAGCCGCCCGCTGGATAAAAGAAAATGGTACTAAACCGGTAGTAGGTTTTATTGCCGGCCAAACCGCACCGGCTGGCCGCAGAATGGGCCACGCAGGCGCCATAATTGGCGGAGCCGAAGATACCGCCGAAGCGAAAATGAAAATTCTGGCAGAATGTGGTGTGCACGTTGTTGCCAGCCCAGCCGATATTGGTAAAACAATGGCCGAAGTGATAAAAAAATAAACCGAAGCAAATGATAATTGAAGAAGGCTGCCTCAAAAAAAGGCGGTCTTTTTTACTTAAGCTGCTTGCGTTAATACCTTAATTTTTATGATACCGGCAGCGGCATTTCATAGCATCATCATTGCGTCGCAATCACTTTAACTGCAGTGCAGATGGCAGCTTTGGCGTCACTATATATCAGGCTTAAAATTTTTAGAACTCAACTGACTGTAAGTAAATCTAAAGCCTGGCACACCTTTAATTCATCAATCATTTATCTTTATCCAGCTAAAGAAAATTATTCATTATCAATTATTCATTTTTAATTGTTGACCAACGATCTCTTATATCAAATCGCCCTTACTTTAATACCCAATATTGGTGCGGTGCAGTCAAAAACACTCATCGATCATTTTGGCGATGCAGAAAGTATTTTTAAAGCAAATGGCAAAATACTAAGCAGCATTGAAAATATTGGTGAGGTAAGGGCCGCCGCCATAAAAGAATTCGCCGATTTTACCACAGCAGAAGAGGAAACAGCTTTTATTGAGAAGTTTAAAATTCAACCATTATTTATTACTGATAAAAATTATCCGCAAAGGCTCCTCCGCTGTTACGATGCCCCAACATTACTTTACTACCGGGGCAATACAGATTTGAACGCCGCAAAAGTCATCAGCATAATTGGCACCAGAAGCAATACCGACTATGGCAAACAGGTTACCGAAAAACTTGTCGGCGATCTGCAGGAACAGCAGGTACTCATCCTCAGCGGACTTGCGTTTGGCATAGATGCCATTGCCCACAAAGCGGCTATCCAAAATAGTTTGCCAACCGTTGGCGTATTGGCGCACGGGCTTGATACCATTTACCCCTCACAACATAAAAGCCTTGCAAAAGATATTTTGCAGCATGGCGGCCTGCTTACCGAATTCAGAAAAAATACTAAACCAGACAAACATAATTTTCCGCGCCGCAATCGTATTGTAGCAGGCATGGCCGATGCAACCATCGTGGCAGAAACAGCTATAAAAGGCGGAAGTATGATTACAGCTGAACTTGCGCACAATTACAACAGGGATGTGTTTGCTTTTCCCGGTAAAACCACTGACACAAAAAGTGCAGGATGCAATTACCTCATCAAATATGGTAAAGGATCTTTGCTAACAGATGCACAGCAGTTAATGGAAGCTATGAAATGGCAACCAAAGAAAGTAAAACCCAAAGCTCAGAAGGAATTGTTTATAGAACTCTCAGCAGACGAAAAAGCAATCTTCGCAATACTTAATCAAAAAGATAGTGTTCATATAGATGAACTTTTTTTAAGGAGCGGCCTTAGTAGCAGCGCTGTTGCAGGCGCTATGTTAAACCTGGAGTTACAGAATATCATCAGTTCGCTACCTGGCAAAATGTACAAGCTACTTTAAATCTTTTTTCAGTTGATCTGCTAAATAAATCAAACTGATTTCCGGTTTCTTTTCCGCCGCCAGGTAAGGAGTAAAATAGCGGAAATTAATGCGAGTATTGCTGGTATAATAAATGTATAAACAAAATTACCAGACTGATTATTGTAAATCTTTGCAGATGCTATTGCTCCCAGACCAATACCCGCTTCCAGAGCAATATACATAGATGCCAAAGCTCGGCCACGGTTTTCGGGAGCTGCCAAATCAACTGTCCAGGCCGCAAGTGTTGGCCCGTTCATACCCCAGCTTAACCCAAACATGGCGGCGCTTATCAACAGCATAAATGCCGATTGGGTAAAAGACAGCAGCAACATAGCAATTACAAGTGCAAGAGACGAGCATATTAAAACTACAATGCGTCCATACCTGTCAGAAGATTTGTTGGCCAGCAGCCTTATCAATAAAGAACTCAAGGTATAACAGCCAAAAAATAAACCCCGGTTTTGTATACCCACCCAGTCACTCAAATCGGGTACTACCGTTAACGTGCAGCCAGATGAAAAAGCGAGCAGCAACATTATTAAAGCCGGCCTTACGGCTGCTTTTTCAAACACTTCGTGTTTTTGTATTTTTATCAACGCCAGTCGGAATTTCTTTGGTTCCAAAAGTGTTTCCTTTATGTTGTATAAAATAATAACAGAACCCAGGGCGAACCCCGCAGACATATAGAACATAACATTGTAAGAAAACCTATTTACCAGGTAACTGCCCAATAACGGCCCAAGCGACATGCCAACGGTATATCCTACTGTCAAAGCTCCCAAAGCCTCTCCCCGCCTGCTTTCGTGCACCACATCCGCACCGTAGGCCGATGTTGCCGTTGGCTTAAACCCGGTAGAAAAACCATGCAAAAAACGCAGAAATAAAAACCCGGCAACCGTTGTAAGCAGCGGGTACATTAAACTGCACACTACGCAAACCAGCGAACCAAAAATCATTACAGGCACCCGGCCAATCGTGTCGGTTAATTTTCCGCTGAAGGGCCGCGATATACCCGCCATAAGTGTAAAAAGCGAAATAATATAACCTTTATAATCGGCGCCGCCAAGGTGGGTAAGATATCCTGGAAGCTCCGGCAGCATCATCGAGAAACTGGCAGAAAATAAAAAATTACTTACACAAAGCAACGCAAACTGAAAGTTGAAATATTTGTCGGTAGCCTTTGGAGAAAGCGTTGTGGCCATCAACAAAAGTAATATTTGCCGCTAAATAATTCTAGCCGAATATTATTAAGTTTTTGTACCCGGCTTTGGCATAACATAGCATCGCCTGTTGCGTCGCACTCTTGTACTTTGGGAATAAGAATGAACAGTAACATCAAATACTTGTTGCCTTGTTGCCTTGTTGCCTTGTTGCCTATTTGCCTTGCTGCCTTGTTGGCCTTTTGCCTCTTTGCCTTGTTTCCATTTTGCCTTGCTCCCTTGTTGGCTTGTTGCCTCTTTGCCTTGCTGCATTTCCTGGTAAAGTACAAGAGTGCGACGCAACCCAAGCCCCACAAAGGTTTCAAGCCGGGCTCAAAATATTTCTCTTTTAAAAAACTATAAATATTTGGAAGCAATTTAATCGCAAACCTATCTTTGCACATGGCAACAAGAAATAATCCCGCTCTCTCCAGTTCAGCAATCAAAAGATTTTTCGGTGAAGGTTTAACCTTCGATGACGTGCTGCTGATGCCGGCTTACAGCCAGGTTTTACCCCGCGAAGTAAACATACAATCTAAGTTAACAAAGTCTATAACGCTCAATGTGCCCATGCTTTCTGCAGCAATGGATACTGTTACAGAAGCCAGCCTGGCAATAGCTTTGGCACGGGAAGGCGGCCTGGGCATTCTGCACAAAAACATGAGTATAGAGCGGCAGGCCGAGCAACTGCGCAAAGTTAAAAGAAGTGAGAGTGGTTTAATTGTTGATCCCGTTACCCTGCACGATGATGCTACCATTGGCGATGCATTGAAGCTGATGAAAGAGAACAAAATCGGCGGCATTCCAATTGTAGATAACAATCAAAAACTGGTGGGCATTCTCACCAACCGCGACTTGCGTTTTGAAACCGATAAACGCATTAAGGTAAAGGATGTAATGACCACTCAAAACCTCATTACCGCACCGGAAGGCACCGATATGCGCAAAGCAGAAGACATTCTGCGCAATTATAAAATTGAAAAATTACCGGTAGTAAATAGGCAGAATAAACTGATAGGCTTAATAACTTACCGCGATATTTTACAGATACGCAATTTCCCCTATGCAGGGAAAGACGGTATGGGCCGTTTACTTGTAGGTGCAGCGCTGGGCATTACAAAAGATATGCTTGACCGTGCCGCTGCCCTGCAAAAAGTTGGCGTAGATGTAGTTACTTTAGACAGTGCACACGGCCATACCAAAGGCGTAATTGATGCTTTAAAATCACTGAAAAAGAATTTTAAGACACTACAGGTTATTGCAGGGAATGTGGGCACTGCCACCGGTGCATTAGCGTTGGCAAATGCAGGTGCCGATGCAGTAAAAGTAGGCATTGGTCCGGGCTCAATTTGTACTACACGTATTGTTGCAGGTGCAGGTGTGCCGCAGCTTACGGCCATTATGGAAGCCGCGGCGGCATTGAAAACAAAAGGCACACCGGTTATTGCCGATGGTGGTATCCGTTACACCGGCGACATGGTAAAAGCTCTTGCAGCAGGGGCCAATGTAGTTATGATGGGCAGCGTGTTTGCAGGTGTGCAAGAAAGCCCCGGCGAAACCATAATTTATGAAGGCCGCAAGTTTAAAGAATACCGCGGCATGGGCAGCATTGGCGCCATGCAACAGGGCAGCAGCGACCGCTATTTTCAGGATGTGGAAGACGATATAAAAAAGCTGGTTCCCGAAGGCATTGAAGGCCGTGTAGCTTACAAAGGGAGCCTTAGCGAAGTGGTGGCGCAGTTTACCGGCGGCCTGCGTGCAGGCATGGGTTATTGCGGCGCAAAAGATATTAAAACCTTACAGCAGGCAACCTTTGTAAAAATTACCAATGCGGGCATGCGCGAAAGTCATGCACACGATATTGAGATCACCAAAGAAGCGCCTAACTACAGCAGAAAATAAATACATTTTTTGGGCCGGGCATTGGGAATTATATGAGGGTTTCGTTGCAGCTTGCCCCGCCAAGGCGGGGCAAGCTGCAACGAACGGTTAACAGTACCACTTAAGCCGGGCTTCAAATGGCTATTTTTCTTAATTCTTCTTTGGCAAGATTGATCCAGTGTCGGCTGAATTTTTTTTCACGGGAACCAAGGTGCGGAACTTCGTCACACATGTCTGTGTACAACCGCCGTGCTTCTTCATTTCTGTTTGTGCGTATAAGAAAAAGACCATATTGGTAACGGGCTTCAAAATCGGAATAACGGCTTTTCATTTGCCTAAATTCCTGTTCGGCCATTTCGCTGTTGCCAACGTTTTCCAGCGCTATCGCGTAAAATAAATGTGCTTGCGATCGGGGAAACTGTGGCAGCCTGTAAACCTTACCCGCAACAGCTATTACCTGCTGATAACGCTGCTGTTGAAAGTAGGCAAGAATTAGTTGCATAAGCACATGTTCATTCTCTATAAACGCACCGGTAAGGCTTGACTCGTAGAGGGCAATGGCTTTATCGATAAGACCGGCTGCAAGGTATGCATCAGCGAGAGTAACGCGGTTGTTAAACGTGTCAGTAAACTTTAACTGCTCTTCCAGCATTTCGATATTGCCATGTGGATTAAGCACCGAACTTAGGCCTAACTGCATTTTTTGGAGGTCGCCGGTTTTAAACATTTCTATAACCATATAGGCGATGCTGCCTATGAGTGGCAGAAAAATAATGAGCCATATCCACATATACTGTTTACCTTTTTTAAGGCAGTGGATAACGCAGATGGCTTGCAAAGCAATGGTTAGATAATAAAAATTATTATTAAGAAAACCCATATTTACTATTGTTATACTTTAACCGTTATATCAGCCACAGCCAAAATATTATTTCGCCATATCACCATGCTCCTGCGTTTGTTCCATCCGCGGGGCATTTAGTTTTACGATATGCTTTTGCTTTTTGCGCATGCGTATGTTAAGCAGTTCAACAGCAAAAGAAAATGCCATGGCCACATAAATATAAGTCTTGTCAATATGGCTGCCATGCAATGGCTCCAACCCTTCAAAGAATAAACTGAAGCCTACCATCAAAAGAAAAGAAAGTGCCAGCATTTTTAGTGTGGGATGTTTATCTATAAAGTTGGCAATATTCTGCGAGAAGAAAAACATAATTACCATTGCAATGGAAACAGCTACAATCATAACTTCTACATGTTTGGCAAGGCCAATGGCGGTAATAATACTGTCGAAAGAAAAAACCATATCAACCAGTACGATTTGTGCCAGAATTGCACCAAATGCACCCGGACCCTTTTTAGAATGTGAAACACTTTCATCAACTTCCAGCTTCTCGTGTATTTCTTTTACCGTTTTATACAGTAAAAAAATACCACCGGCAAACATGATGCAGTTACGCAGGTTAAAAGCATAATGCGTATCGCTGAAAGTAAACCCAAATAATTCTTTGCTTCCATTATTTACCAGCCAGCCAAGCGCCATAAGCAGGCCTATACGCACAGCAATGCCGGCAAACATCCAAACCCTTCTTGCGTTCAATTTTTGTTTGGCTTCATCGAGCCTGCCAATTAAAATGGATACAAAAATTACGTTATCAATACCCAGCACTATTTCAAGAACCGTAAGG
>JBBRDW010000012.1:0-60426 GCA_038203525.1 Chitinophagales bacterium
ATAAACGAGGACAGAGACAGGATTGTAGGATTTTTATCTGCAAAGTATAAAATAACTGATTGGTTGAGCTTAACCGGCAGAGCTAACCTCGACAGAACTTTTGACAGGGGTGAGGAGCAATATTCACAGGGAACGATTCTCTATTCAAGATCAGGTGGTGAATATTCAAAAAGTAATATCACTGTTACTGAAAAATGGTTCGATGCTATACTCGAAGGCAATAACACCATTACTAAAGATCTTAAAATCAATTACCGTGTAGGTGGTATTTTTCAGGATAGCAAGTATGATGCAAATTTTGCGTCGGCAGGTGGTTTAAATATTACCAATAAGTTCAGTTTGAATTTTGCTAAAGCGCCCTCGGTAAGTTCAGGTTATACTCAGGTTCAAACACAGGCTGTATTCGGTCAGATAAATCTTTCCTTTAAAGATGCAATTTATCTTGATGCGAGTTTACGCAACGATTGGGATTCCCGTTTGCCAAAGCCTTATTCATTCCAATACCCTTCTGTAGGTGTATCCGCTGTTTTATCAGACCTGATTAAATTGCCAACAGCTTTTTCATTTCTTAAAGCAAGTGCAAACTATGCCGAAGTAGGTAATGGAGGTAGGTTTGCATTACTAAATCCGGTTTACAATTATGGGCAGGGTGCAGGTAATGGCTTTTTATCACGTGGCGCTACGCTGCCTTTACCAGGGTTGAAACCGGAGATTGTAAAAAATCTTGAATTTGGTTTGGAAGCAAGGTTTATTAATAACAGGATAGGTTTTACAGCTACTTATTACAAGAGTAATTCCTTCAACCAATTGCTGCAGGTGGCTCTACCGGTTGCAACAGGCTATTCAAGCAAATACATCAACGCAGGAAATATCCAGAATCAGGGATTTGAATTTGTAGTGAATGGCACGCCAATAAAAAATAAGGATTTTAACTGGGATGTTACTTTAAACTTTGCCCTTAACAGAAGTAAAGTAGTTGAACTAAGCCCTGAAATTAAAATATTCTATCTGGGTGGTGGCTTCGGTCGTTCCGCTACGCCGGTAGTTGAAGAAGGAAAAGCCTACGGAGATTTGCTGGCATTTAAATGGGCCACCGATGCAAAAGGTGACCGTATCGTTTCAGAAGATGGCAAACCAGTTTTAACTCAGGATCAGCAATACATCGGAAATTTTAATCCTAAGGAAACAATTGGGTTCTCAAATACGTTTAGCTATAAATCGTTTTCTCTACGTGTTCTAATGGATGGCCGAATTGGTGGTACGCTTGTTTCAGGTACAGAAATGAACCTTGCTTTCAGCGGAATACCAGAAGTTACCAACCAATACCGTGATGGTGGCTGGAATTTAGGCGGTGTTGATGCAAACGGTGCAGCCGTAGCAGCAACTATTAATTCTCAGGGTTTCTGGCAAATTGCCTCCGGCAAACGTTATGGAGCAGGCGAATTTTTTGCGTATGACGCAACAAGTTTTAGGATGAGGGAACTTTCCTTTGGATACGACATTCCAATGAAACCGAACAAATACGTGAAATCTGCAAAGCTCTCTGTAATTGGTCGTAACCTATTCTGGCTTTATCGTGGAAATTCTCTCTTGGATATTCCAGGTATTGGTACACGTAAAATGTGGTTCGATCCGGATATGAGTTTGGGTAATGGAAATTATCAGGGTGTTGAATATGGTACTTTACCTTCAACACGTAGCTTTGGGGTTAACTTACAGGTTACTTTCTAATACTTAATATATAAACTGAAACGAAATGAAAAAAGTAAAAACTTTATTCGATCCTAAAATGTACTTGTTTATTATTTGCAGTTGTACAATTTTAGCATCATGTACAAAAAAGTACGATGAAATTAACAGAGACAGAAATACGATTGCCACCGTTGGTGCATCGGAACTTCCATTCCTTTTTGCAAAAGCAGAACAATCTGCTGTGCCAAGTATCTGGACTTACCAGGTTGCGCAAAATCTTTTTGCTGACCAATATGCCCAATACTTTGCATGCACGGCCACTTATTTTCCATCAGATCGTAACGTGATAAGGATGGACTGGGTTGGTGCAGCTTTCAGTCCAATCTACACTGACATGGTTCCCCAGTTACAGTCTATCCTCACTTCTGCTGATCCAAATTCTCCTGAGTATGCATTGGCGAACATTGTATGGGTACTCGGTTTTCATAAAGTAACCGATTATTGGGGACCAATTCCATATTCTCAGGCAGGTGTACCTGGTACGTCAGTTCCATACGATTCTCAGGACAAAATCTATGATGATTTTTTTAAGAGACTATCCGCTTCTGTAGCTACGCTTAAGAGTAATACATCTGCGATTCCTTATGGATCTTTTGACATCATCTATGCTGGCGATGTTAACAAATGGATCAAGTTTGCTAATACACTACGTCTTCGTTTGGCACTTAGAATTTCAAAAGTAGACCCGGCGAGGGCTAAGTCAGAAGCCGAAGCAGCAATTGCTGATGGTGTGATGCTTGCCAGCCCTGCTGATGACGCACTGATTAAAAAGAGTACAACTGGTACTGATAATAATGGCTTGTCAATCATGTCAGATTGGAATGAATTTAGAATGAGTGCTTCAATGGAATCTGTTTTAAATGGTTATCAGGATCCAAGGTTGTCAGTTTACTGGTTGCCAGACGGAGCTACAAAAGACAATCCTAATGGAAATGGTAAATATGATGGTTTGAGAAACGGTCTTACTTCTACCCAGTTAACAGAAGTTGTCAATAAAGCAACCTCAAATGCAAAAGTGGGTAAAAGATGGTCTTCGCCAGACTTTGGTGGCGATGCCAATTACCTGGAAACTCCCCAAAATATCATGTGCTCAGCAGAAGCCTACTTCCTGCGTGCAGAAGGTGCTATGTTAGGATGGAACATGGGTGGTACAGCCGAAGATCTGTACAAATCAGGTATTACCGCTTCTATGAACCAGTGGGGTATTACAGATGCAGCAGCAATTACAGCCTATGTTAATAGTACCAACGTGCCTGTTGCACCTAATGACTATCTTAACTCACCAGCCGTGTCTACAGCGCCAATTAAGTATGATGCCGGTAGGGCTAAAGAACAAATTGCCATACAAAAATGGCTGGCATTGTTCCCTGATGGTTACGAAGCCTGGGCTGATTACAGAAGAAGCCGTGCCTTCATTCTGTATCCCGTAGCTAATTCCGATAATCCGGATATTACCAATACCACCACACAGTGGATAAGAAGAATACCTTTCTTACTCTCTGAAACACAGAATAACAAAGCCGCAGTTGATGCAGCCGTTCCATTGCTTGGCGGAGCAGATAAGGTTACAACGCCGCTTTGGTGGGATAAGAATTAATATTTAAGAAACGTTAACTACATATAAAAGATTCCATCGGTACTAAACTGATGGAATCTTTTTCATTAAAGTATAAAGATAATTGGGCCCGGCTCAGGAATTTCTGGGAAGCTTTTCTTGCGTCGCACTCTTGTACGTTTGGTAATTCTATTGAGCTTTTATCGCAGCGTAGATGGATGCAGTTTTAAGCTTCGCGTCATTGCGGGGGCGCCGCAGCAACCTCCTGATACAATTTAAAAACAGATTGAATATTAGGCGATCAGATTGCTTCGTGCCTCGCAATCCGCAGCTATTACGAGATTACCTTTTTTAGAAAGACACTATCTCGTAAACGTGTATAACGCGTGAACTTTTGAACTTGCTGATTAACTTCCTGAACGTACAAGAGTGCGACGCAACAAACGATCACCATGGAACAAATGCCTGGCTCAAAAAATTCTTTTCTACATTTACAATAATTAATTATCAGCCGCCATGTTTAAAAATTATGCCTGTATTCTCCTGTTGCTGTCAATCATTTTTAACGCATGCAAGAATAATACCGGCACATTATTTACAAATCTTGATAATGACGCTACCGGAATCAAATTTCAAAACACTTTTTTTGATGATGGGCCATTAAATGTGGCCAACTATATTTATTTCTACAATGGCGGTGGCGTGGCCATAGGCGATATTAATAACGATGGCTTGCAGGATATTTTATTTACAGGCAACATGGTGCGCAACCGCCTTTACCTGAACAAAGGCAATCTTAAATTTGAAGACATTACCCAAAAAAGTGGTATTGCAGATAAGCAGGGATGGTGTACCGGCGCAACCATGACCGATATAAATAACGATGGTAAACTGGATATTTATATTTGCCGCAGTGCCGATATAAACCCGGTAATGCGCGAAAATTTATTGTTTATCAACAATGGCGATTTAACCTTTTCCGAAAAAGCAAAACAGTACGGATTGGCAGATTCGGGCTACTCCACACAATCAGCCTTTTTTGATTATGACAAAGATGGTGATCTCGATTGTTTTATTATTAACCATTCCATTCAAAAATATACTGCCGGTGTGCAGCAGAACCCCGCCTTGCGACAGGAACACAACGCCGCTTTTGCAAGTAAACTCTACCGGAACGATGGCAGCCATTTTACTGATGTAAGCGATTCGACTGGTATTACATCCAACGTACTCACATTTGGTTTAAGTGTGGCTATTGCTGATTATAACAGCGATGGCTGGCCAGATATTTCTGTATCAAATGATTTTAATGAGCCGGATTATTTTTTCATCAACAACCGTAATGGAACTTTTACAGAACAGCTTTCGAAAGCGATGGATGAAATTTCTTTATACTCCATGGGTTCCGATGCTGCCGACTACAATAATGACGGGCTTGTTGACCTGCTTACGCTGGACATGATGCCCGAAGATAACAAGACCATAAAAATGCACAGTGGAGCCGAAAACTTTGATAAATTTCAATTTCTTTTTACACAGGGTTTCTACTACCAGTACAGCCGCAACATGCTTCAGAAAAACAATGGCGACGGCACTTTTAGCGAGGTAGGGCAGTTGTCAGGCGTTTCCAATACAGACTGGAGCTGGTCTGCATTGTTTGGCGACTACGATAACGATGGCAACAAAGACCTTTTTGTAACCAATGGTTATGTTAAGGATTATACCGAGATGGATTTTATGAAGTATTCAATAGACAGACTGGTGCGCTCCATGCATCACGATTCAATAGATGCTATTCCAGACTATATAAAAAAGATGCCCACCCATCAAATACCCAATTACATTTTTCAAAACAATGGCGATGAAACCTTTACCAAAAAAACGGAAGCATGGGGTTTAGATCAACCCGGTGTTTCTGCCGGTGCTGCTTATACTGACCTTGACAATGACGGCGATCTTGATCTTGTAATAAATAACTCCAACGATTATGCGAGCATTTACCGGAATAACAGCGAAACAAATATTAAAAATAATTTTCTCAGGATTGAGTTGAAAGGCAATTCTGCCAACGAAAGAGGAATTGGCGCAAAAGTAAAATTGTTTTGTAAAGACAAACAGTATTACCAGGAACAGTCGCCTGTGCGTGGTTTTCAATCTTCGGTTGATCCTGTGCTCGTCTTTGGTGTTGGGTTGAATACAAAAATCGATTCTGTAATAGTTATCTGGCCCAACGATAATTTTCAAAAACTGGTCGACATAAAAACAAATCAAACGCTTACAGTTAAACTTTCTGATGCCAGAGAGAAATGGATGTATCTAACAGCAACACCAGTTAAGCAGCCTATTTTTACACAAACAGAATTACCCAACGTACAGCACCGCGAAAATAATTTCAACGATTTTACGGTACAAACCCTTTTGCCCAATTACCTTTCCCGCGAAGGACCCTGTATTGAAGTGGCAGATATAAATAAAGATGGTTTAGAAGATTTTATTATAGGCGGGGCGAAAGGTTATGCATCGCAAATTTTTACACAAAATAGAAACGGAACCTTTAGCATAAAACCTCAATCATCCCTATTAAAAGATTCGGCTTCCGAAGACGTTGCCGCCTGTTTTTTTGATGCAGATAACGACGGCGATCAGGATCTTTATATAGCTGCCGGCGGGTACGAATTTAATGAGAATGATCCTGCATTTCAAGACAGGCTTTACCTCAATGATGGTAACGGGAATTTTACTAAAAAGGAAAAAGCATTACCCATTATTCTTACCAGCAAAAGCTGTGTAAAAGCTGCCGATATTGATGGGGATGGTGATTTGGATCTCTTTGTTGGCGGAAGAGTGGTGCCGGGAAAATATCCAACTGCTCCGCGTAGCTATATTCTTATGAATGATGGCACTGGTGTTTTTACAGATGCCACATCCACAGCATGCAAAGGGCTGGAACAACCAGGAATGATAACCGATGCTGTTTGGTTAGACCTCAACAATGACAAGCAACCAGACTTGATTGTTGCAGGTGAATGGATGCCCATAAAAGTATTTCTAAATCAAAAAGGAATACTTAAAGATGCCTCCTCTACCTACATAAACTTCGCAAGTTCTGGTTGGTGGAACAAAATAAATGCAACAGATATGGATGGTGACGGCGACACTGATCTTATCATTGGCAACTGCGGGCTAAATACACAGTTCCATGTAAAAGAAAAAGAACCTGTCACCATTTATTACAAAGATTTTGATGGAAACGGTTCGCTCGATCCTGTCCTTTGCTACTACATTAACGGCGTTTCCTACCCGGTAAATTCACGCGATGATCTGGCAGACCAGCTTCCAATGATTAAGAAAAAATTCCTCGAGTATAGGGAGTATGCAGTTGCCACGATCAACGATATTTTTACGGCAGATGAATTAAAAGATGCTGTAATACTTAAAGCCGAAACCATGCAAACAGTGTATCTTGAAAATCAGGGCAGTAAAGGATTTGTACTGCATCAGCTTCCGCCGGAGGCGCAATACGCACCCGTACATGCAATAGTTGCAGAAGATATGAATAACGATGGTAAAAAAGATATTTTGTTTGCCGGCAACAATAAATGGACAAGGATAAAATTTGGGCGTTATAGCGCCAATCACGGCGTATTGCTGCTGGCGGATGGTAAGGGTCGGTTTACCTATACGCCTCAAACGGAGAGCGGCTTAAATATGCGTGGGGAAGTACGAAGCATGGCACCGGTCAATACAGGTAAATCAAAAGCTATAATTGCCGGCGTAAACGATGGCAATGCAATACTGCTCACCATAAAATAACCAGCTAATTTTTTAAAGCAGCTATTTTTGTACACAGCTTTCAGATGGTTACGCGTCTTCGTTGCAGCTTGCCCCGCCTAAGCGGAGGTCGCACTCTTGTACTGTATAATTTATTGGAGCTCTTATCGGGGTAGAAACAAAAAATGGTTGGTGGCTTTATAAGGCTAACCCTAAATATTTTTGAGGGCTTAGGGATTGGCTAAAAGGCCACTATCTTCAACAATAGATCGACAACTTTTCTAATGGGGTATTGCCCATAACCAACTTTTTTAAAACAGATTTCGTAAATGCAAAAATTCCTGGTTATACAAACTGCTTTTATTGGGGATGTGGTACTCGCTACCGGTATTATTGAAAAGCTACATGAATTTTTCCCTGACGCGTCTATCGATTTCATGGTTCGAAAGGGTAATGAAGGCCTTCTCACAGGCCATCCATTCTTAAACGAAGTGCTCGTTTGGAATAAAAAGGACCATAAATATCAAAACCTCAGAATACTACTGAAACAGATAAGGGCAGAGCGGTATGACAAAGTGATAAACGTTCAGCGCTATTCAGCAACCGGATTTGTAACTGTTTTTTCCAATGCAAGGGCGAAAATTGGTTTTCATAAAAACCCCTGGAGTTTTTTGTTTACAACAAAGATCAGTCATCATTATATTTCGGGGGGGCTGTCGCAGCATGAAACTGAAAGGAACCATTTGCTTATTAGTAGTTTTACTGATGATAAGCCTGCAATGCCAAGGCTATATCCATCCGTAAAGGACTTTGATAAAATAAAATTATTGCAGCAAAAGCCTTATTTGTGCGTAGCTCCGTCCTCGGTTTGGTTTACCAAACAGTACCCAAAAGAAAAGTGGATCAGCTTTATCAGCAAACTGCATGTGAAATATAATATCTACCTGCTCGGAGCTCCTGATGACGCAGTGCTTTGTGAAGAAATAAAAAAGATTGCCTTACATCCGTTCGTACAGAATATGGCCGGCAAACTCAATTTTTTAGAATCGGCTGCCCTAATGAAGGGAGCAGAAATGAATTATGTAAATGATTCAGCTCCGCTGCATTTTGCATCTGCAGTTAATGCACCTGTTACAGCTATCTATTGCAGCACTGTTCCTTCCTTTGGCTTTGGGCCTTTAAGTGATATTAAATTTATCGTTGAAACAAAGGAACAGTTAAGTTGCCGGCCCTGCGGAATACATGGCTACAAATCCTGTCCAAAGGGGCATTTTAAATGCGCAAACGAAATTTCAGATGATCAGCTATTGGGTATATTGTAAATAGCATCGTAAAGAAATAGTGCACATTAAGCATTGCAGCACTAACAAAAATTTCCCCTCGATTTTAGTGTTGCCAATTTTCAAAAATTGCTTTGTTTACCCACTAAGTAAATGCCGATTATATTTTTAGTTGAACAAGGGTGCAACGTTGTGTCCTGTTAAGCTATTGTTTAGACTACAGCGTGCTTATAAAGCATGAGCTATCGGTAGGAGTAGGTAATATAAATCTATCAAACCATGTTAAGGTGCCTTACACAAAGGGTTTGGTGTTGAACGTTAGCGGTTAAGCATGTGTTAGTGAGTTGATTCGCCTAAGGCTTAGCACCGTCAACGCGCATTAGCGTCAAGCTAAGTTTTAAACGAAATAGCCAGAACATAGACTTAGAAATAGTTTCAGGGGTTTTTTGCATCTGATTTTTTAGCCAGCGGCGTAAACTGTTTGTAAAAAATTATCATACAAACCATCCTTGCCCCAGCGGGGCAAACTTAGATTCTTGCAAATTATGTAAATCATCAGGCTGCCCCACTGGGGCAGATTTTGTTTGGCATATTGATTAAGCTGCAAAAAGGTTACGCCACTGGCGTTTAATTGCTGCATTTGAATGTTATTAAATGAAAATTAGCTTAACGCCAATGCGTCAACGCGGTACCGAAAACTTGAAAGAATACATCGAAAGCAATATTCCGCCGCCTGTTTTTATTGGTACTGCGGATGTACACTAATACGGGCTGATCGGTATACGGCATAGAGGAAGCTGCACGTATACACAGGCCAAACAATAGAAAAGGAGAAGCCGATCACACGAGGCAGAATGAATTGCTAAACGCGGCTGGAGACAAACGGGAATGCGTAGGAAAGCAAAGTGGGTAAAAAGACACAAGTAGCACCAATTTTAAGGTTTAAATTAGCCAATGATTAACCATCAGGGGCGGACAGGTTTGTATTAGTGCAGGTGTTTTGCAAATGCAAAACAGCGCAATGGAACTTGACCAGTCAGGAAAAATCAATTAAACAACCTTTTAAAAAGGGGAAGGAATTTGAAAGATGGAACTAAAGGTAAAGAAAGAACATCGCAGATACGCCAATTGCTTTTCCTGGTTTGCCAATCACAAAAAACACATTGGCTATATATCCATTAAATACATTTTTTATTCATAGCTGCAGGCAATCCTTAAGCTGTTAAAAAATGAAATTAAGGATATCGAATCTGCTTTGCCGGGCTCATAAAATTTAATAAGTACAAATGCATTTTTGGACCCGGCATTTATTTTCCTGTGAAGCTTTGGTTGCGTCGCACACTTGTACTTTGGAATATTCTATTGGGCTTTTATCGCAGCGTAGATTAGCAGGTTACACTGAAAATAGCGCCAGTGAGCCGCAATGCTTCTGGCCAACACGCAAGCTGTTTAGGGTATATTGCGATGACGACGAGACAAGCTACGCTCAAACATTGCTGTTGCCAGAGCCCTTGGAATTGCTATCATTGGAGTAATTACCCTCGATTTTTCCTCAGCCATTACAGGTAAAAAATGCAATAGCACAAATACCCACGAACAGGATACCTGCAAACAGGGTAAGTTTTTTCTTTACCTGGAAATCGAACTGTGGATCGCTCATTACCTTTAATTATTAATTGTACCG
Organism: Chitinophagales bacterium; assembly: GCA_038203525.1. Taxonomy (GTDB): domain Bacteria; phylum Bacteroidota; class Bacteroidia; order Chitinophagales; family Chitinophagaceae; genus Limnovirga. Next base: position 10,043 of record JBBRDW010000012.1, read on the forward strand.
CTTCCTGCTACTGTTGTTTTTAGAAAATGCAAAATAAGAAAAAGAAGGCTGGAAAACATTTTACAAAGTAGAAAGTAAAATGCCTGTAGCTGCAAATTCACCGCAGTACCGGATTGCAGATGATGCGCAACATTACCAAAAGTACAAGTGTGCGACGCAAGCGGCGATGCCATGAAAAATAAATGCCCGGCTCAAAAAAATTAGAGACTCAGTTTTTCTATGGCCAGTTGTGCGGCTATCTGGCTGGCATCTTTTTTATTAAAGGCTTTGCCTTCGGCAAGGGTTTCGCCGTCCAAAACGGCGGCAATGGTAAACACGCGGCGGCCGTTTTCCAGTTTCTCCTGTATGGTTTCAAAACCAAGGATCTTTCCGTTCTTACTGGCCCAGCCAATGAGTTTGTTCTTGAGGTTAATGTCGATAAGTTCGAGATCATCTACATACAAATGCGGGATGATAATTCTTTTTAACACCCATTGCTGGGTTTTTTTGTAGCCCTTATCGAGATAAACTGCACCTACAATAGCTTCCAGCGTGTTGCCAAATATCTGACTGTTTTTAAGTGCGTTATCGAATTTGTTGTACATGGCAATCCTCTTAAAACCCATTTTGAGCGCCACATCGTTCAGCTTCTGGCGGTTTACCATTTTGCTGCGCATTTCCGTAAGAAAACCTTCGCCCTTATAGGGATAACGTTTAAAAAGATAATCTGCAATAATGCCGCTAAGCACAGCATCGCCCAGGTATTCAAGGCGTTCATTATTTTCATCGGGACCTTCTTTTACAGACCGATGGCTAAGCGCCATTTGATACAGCTGCGTATTGCCGGGTTTAATACCAAGCACATTTTCTATCTGTTTGGCAAATGAAGGTTTGGAAGATGTCTGGAAAATTTTTCTGATGAAATTCACAGCGGTTAAGCTACATATTTTTTTACTATTACGCAGGCATTGTGTCCACCAAAGCCAAAAGTATTGCTAAGGGCTGCACGAACAGTTCTTTTCTGTGCTTTGTTGAACGTAAAATTAAGTTTGGGGTCTATATCTGGATCATCGGTAAAGTGATTGATCGTTGGCGGAACAATATCCTGGGTGACGCTCATAACGCAGGCAATTGCTTCTATAGCTCCTGCAGCGCCGAGGCAATGGCCCGTCATAGATTTGGTGGAACTTATGTTAAGGTTATAAGCATGCTCACCAAATACACCCAATATGGCTTTTGCTTCTGCACCATCGCCCAATGGTGTAGCTGTACCATGGGTGTTGATATAATCAATCTCGTCCGGCTGCATTTCTGCATCTTGAAGAGCGGCTTTCATTACATTGAGTGCGCCAAGGCCATCAGGGTGAGGGGCGGTAATATGATAAGCATCTGCTGTTGCACCTGTGCCTGCTACTTCGCAATAGATACGAGCTCCTCTCGCAAGGGCGCTTTTCAAGGTTTCCATTACAAGAATACCGCAAGCCTCGCCCATTACAAAACCATCCCTGTCTTTATCATACGGGCGGCTGGCAGTTTTGGGGTCATCGTTGCGTTCGCTAAGGGCTTTCATTGATACAAACCCGCCCATACCTGCTTCGTTGATGGTAGACTCGCTGCCGCCTGCTAAAATAATGTCAGCCTTGTTAAGTCTTAGGAGGTTATAAGCTTCCATGATAGCGGTACTGCCGGTGGCACATGCGCTCATAACCGCAAAGTTGGGCCCCCGCAGGTTATGGCGTATAGATATTTGGCCGGCGGCGATATCGCAAATCATTTTTGGGATAAAGAAAGGTGTAAAACGTGGGTTTCCGTCACCCCTGGCAAAATCCATCACTTCCTGCTGAAATGTTTGAACGCCTCCAATGCCACTGCCAACTACAACGCCTACCCTGTCTGGGTTAATATTATCTTTATTTAAACCAGCATCGGCCATAGCCATATCGCTTGCAACGATACCGAATTGGGCAAAGCGGTCCATTTTACGGGAGTCTTTCCGGTCAATATATTGCGATGAATCAAAGCCTTTAACTTCGCAGGCAATCCTGGTTTTGAATTTAGATGCGTCATATAAGGTAATATGGTCTGCGCCTGAAACCCCATTTATCAGATTATTCCAATAATCTTCCAAGCTATTGCCAATCGGAGAAATAACCCCCATACCTGTTACTACAACTCTGTTTAACTGCATACAGCAATACCTTGTTTTAAAGAGATAAAATCCGCCAACAGGGGCAGGGCGCTTCCTTTTGGCGGATCACTATATAATGTATTGACCGGTTTTACCGGTTATTTGGCGTGTTCTTCAAGGTAGGTTACAGCCTGGCCAACGGTTGTAATGGTTTCTGCCTGCTCATCGGGGATAGAAATGTTGAACTCTTTCTCAAACTCCATAATTAGCTCAACCGTATCCAGTGAATCGGCTCCTAAATCGTTGGTAAAAGATGCTTCTGTTGTTACTTCTGCTTCATCTACACCGAGTTTATCCACGATGATTTTTTTAACTCTTGTTGCGATGTCTGACATTTTATTAAGTTTTGTTATGGGTGCAAAAATATAATTTTTAGACAATTAGCAATCAGTTGTTTCTTTTTTGTTTTAAGAACGGCTTTGCAGCAGCCGGTAAAATAATTTTTAAATCCGCTTTAAAACCGTTCCTATCTAAAAAACAATCGGTATATTGTACATCCAAGAACAGCTTATGGCAATAAAAATTCTCGACCACGGAAGCAAAGAATATAAGCAAATGGTTGACCTGCGTTACCAGTTGCTTAGAAAGCCTTTGGGGCTTTCCTTTATGGAGGAAGACCTTGAGCATGAGAAAAATAATATACATATCGGCTGTTTTGATGATGACAGAATAGAAGGCTGCTGTATGCTTGTGCCGCTTAACAATACCACTGTTCAACTACGTCAAATGGCCGTTATATCAGGGTTACAGGGCAAAGGCATAGGCCGGGTACTCATGCAGTTTGCTGAAAATATCAGCCGAGACAGAGGGTATAAAAAGATTATTATGCATGCCAGAAAGACTGCCATGGGCTTTTACGAAAAACTTGGCTACCGAAAATCAGGTGAAGAATTTGCCGAAGTTACCATACCACATTACCTGATGGAAAAAAAGCTGTAAAGGAGCCATAATTAGTTTTCAAAAAAAGCGATTTCCGCCCCACCAAATTTTACTGCAAAAACGGCCTACTTATTTTTTCATAGGTATTTTTTCATTAAGCAAAACCCTGAGATTGTGGCGAAAATCATCGCTCATTCCATCCTTTGGAAGCAGAAAAAACGATTTTGCTGAAAAATAAATATGAAAAAAGTAAGGGCTTTCGAAGAATTTTACGAATTTCTCCCACTCCCATTCAACAAAGCCTTTCTCGTTTTGCAGGGTAATTATCCTGTCGCCAAAGTCGGCAATAAAATTATTTTTAAACGTCTCCGATTTTTTATAAATATTATTTGGCAAAATATACCAGAACGAAATAATAAAAACCAGCCAAATAAAAGACCCCAGCAAAAACGGCTCTGGACGTATTTTACCCGTTAAATATAATATGGCCGACGCAATATCAAACACAATTACCAGTATCAGCAGAATTCTTATTTCGGGCTGCCATATAAAATGGTAGCGCATGGCCTGCAAAACTTTATTTTTATTGTAACTAAAACTTAGCTGCATTTATTTTATTTAATTGGCAGCAAAAGTAGAGAATATTTCCACGCTTTCTCTGCCGGCAGAAACCGCAAATTACTATCATTTATTTTTGGGCCTGGCATAGGTTCTATATGGCATCGTTCCTTGCGTCGCACCCGTGTGCGGTTGGATTATATATTAAGCTTTTACCGAAGCAAAGATTGTAGTGGGTAAGGATGCAAAATTCTATTCAGTTTAGCCTGTTTCGTAAATCATCCTAAATTAGCTGCCTTGCGAAAGTTTTATTTATACTTTCTTCAATACAAAGATTGTGCGTCATTTTAAAGTTTGATCTTGTTGCATGTAGTCGTATCGGAAGAAAGCAAGTTGGTTGTTTTATTGTTGACTTTGTTATAGCAAAACGAGTATAAAAGTAGAATTAAAGGATACTTAATGGCAAGCAATAGAATTACCAAGGAATTTTTATTTATAAATTTAACTTGATTTAGCCGGGCGGACGGAAGTCTATTTCCCCAACATCGCCAAGCCGTATCGTTTTACCGTACCTATCAAGCACAACCTAATACTTATATAAGTTAACAGATGTTGCAACTAGGACAATTCAAAACAATCGAAATGGGCTTTACTTATTTACTCAGTTTTGATGCTCTATTATTTTGGAGCAATTGTATTCGCATGCTTTGTTGATCATTCAACTTTTGGAAATGTACAAGAACATTTTCAGGCTTTCCTTAATCTAACTGTTCGCAATCCGGAAAGTGGATCTATACCGCCTGCGATTTTAATGCTTTTGTCAACCTTCTCTTTATTACTGTTTAATCAAAGGGACTTTCCCCGTTGTACAATTTGGGCATCAATAGCACTAGCGATAATTTCAGTAGCAACTTCACTTTTTATTGTCTTTCCAGCATTTCTTAATATGCAATCACCTGGTTTCAATGAGGAAACCCATCAGAAATTGCTATTGACGACTAAGAATAATTAAATCATTCCTTCCATTCTTCAATGTATTATTTTGATTGGGCTACTGATTGTTTATTTCAAGGAAACCAAAGCCGTTCGTAGCTGGTTATTCCTTGTTATTTTCTTTCTAACTTTCTATACTTTTGGATTCGCAATGTTTGACACCAAGTAGGCACCAATTTGGTTTAGAGTGTGCGAAAAAGATTGGATCGCTTTTCGTTATTCTGGTACAATAGGATTTGGTGGATTTGCAGCTCTATATTTGTTCCCTGGTGCTATGCCTGTGCTTTCGATGATGCGGATATTTTGGTTGCGATCCAAAAGCATTCCACTTTATTTGCCAGTTATACGGTTTATTCTTAGCATAATAATTCATTATGTTACTGCAATCTACTTTGCACTAAAAATTCAATTTGAACCAGATAAAAGTATTCTCATTCATTAATGGAGGACTATTGGCTTAGAAACTATTGCAGATATTCTTTGGGAGTGATTTCATATTTTCTAATAGCTTGGATGTTTTTAAAAATAGCTTGAAATAAAATCACAAAATAATAAAAAAGACTTTCGTGGCGGGCAAAATAGCGGCAGCCATACAAAAAAGGTTTGGCAAAATACGCGCTTGACCTTGTTATCTTTGGCATCTATAATTCTGTTGTGCTTTGGTTAGCGGCTGTACATTATCTATTTAGCTTTTAGTTGTTATTTTCAACAAAAGTTTCTCAATCAGCATTTGATCCGGGCTTGACCAGCTAATATTCCGGTGCTTCGCCAGACCTTTAAGGTTAACGGAAATTATATTGACAATCACTAAATGAAAATGAACAAAACTGTTTTAAATAGCATTCCAATCTCGGTTTCGTTAAACTCAACATTGGAAACTGAAAATATTCAAACAAAATCCACAGACGATAAAAGAAGGCTCTTAGTTACATCATTACTATCAATTTTAATTGCTGTTGCTATAAGTTTTATTGCTAAGTTTTTGGTTTATTTAATCAACTTGATTACCAATATTTCGTTTCATGGAAAATTTTCAATTACAGAAGCAAGCCCTGTGGGAAACTCTTTGGGCATTTGGGTAATTCTTATTCCAGTTGTGGGAGGTATTGTTGTTGGCCTAATGGCATTATACGGCTCAAAAGCAATTCGAGGACATGGTATTCCAGAGGCAATGGAACAAATCCTTACCAATCAAAGTAAAATTAGACCCGCCATTACATACCTTAAGCCAGTTTCTGCTGCTATTTCAATTGGGTCTGGTGGACCTTTTGGTGCAGAAGGACCAATTATTGCTACAGGTGGTGCGTTGGGTTCTACACTTGGACAACTATTAAAAATATCGGATAACGAACGAAAGATATTACTGGCAGCAGGCGCCACTGCTGGTATGTCCGCTATCTTCGGTAGCCCAATTGCTGCTATGTTCCTGGCTATTGAATTATTACTTTTTGAATTTTCTCCACGTTCTATAATACCCGTTGCATTAGCTTGTATAACTGGGGCGGCAGGACATCATCTGTTGTTTGGAAAAAGACCTGTTTTTGAAATCAGCACAGTAATAACAACAGCAAGCAATATAGCATTGCTGGCATATAGTGTAATGGGTATTATTATAGGGTTGTTATCCATAGTCATTACTAAAATTGTTTACATAATTGAAGACGGGTTTGAAAAACTTCCAATTCACTGGATGTGGTGGCCAGCTTTAGGTGGAATTACGGTTGGAGTTATCGGTTATTTTGAGCCTAAGACTTTAGGTGTTGGTTATAGTAATATTACAGATATACTTTCAGGAAGCCTTCCTTTCCAATTGGTTGTTTCTCTTTGTATTTTAAAATTTGTTTCCTGGGCTATAGCTTTAGGCAGCGGTACTTCCGGAGGTACATTAGCACCATTACTTACTATTGGTGGATCAGCAGGTGCTATCTTGGGTAGTTTTCTGTTATATTTATTCCCTTCATCGGGAATAACCATTCCATTAGCCGCTTTAGTAGGCATGGCTGCTATGTTTGCTGGTGCATCACGAGCATTTATTACTTCAATTATTTTTGCATTAGAAACTACGGGTCAGTCAAACGCATTATTACCTTTATTAGCTACTTGTAGTGCTTCATATTTTATTTCGTTTTTTTTGATGGAAAATACAATCATGACGGAGAAAATCGCCCGAAGAGGTGTGAAAACTCCCGATTCTTATGAGCCAGATATTCTAGAAAAAATTAATGTAGAACAGGTTATGGATGATAGTGGAATAATATTAAGTGCCGACAACAGCATTGAAGAGACAATTGAATACTTAGAGAATGAGCCTGACTATAAAAGCAATTATTTTATAGTTTCAACCACAGAAGGGGAATACATGGGCATCATCAGTTTTTCTCAATTGTATAATAAAATGAATCTGCCTGAATCTAAACTGGAAGGCCTTATTAAACAAAAACCCATACCTGTTGAAAAAAGTAACAGTTTGCGGATAGCTATTAAAATTATGGCTAATGAAAACATTGATGTGTTACCTGTTTTGTCAAACGAAACTCAACACATTATTGGCATATTATCTTACACAAACATTATAGCCAGTTATAAAATAGGGCTTAACGACCATAAAAGAAATCGTCCACATATTTCTTTAAAAAGAAACAGTTTAAAATTACTTGTACATGGCAAGAAAATAAAGCGCTTTTTTACATCAACAAAAGAATAACTTCTGCTAGTTGAGTAAGCAGGGGTAATTTCACCCCATGTTTCTAACAGAGCCGTACGTGAACCGCTCGATTGTTGCGGCTCTTCAAGATGATGTTGGCAAATAATAAGCCGGGCATACATTCCAATGGGCAAACAAACTTGGTTGTAAATTATACAAAATGTTCTGCTATCTGCGGCTTTTGTGCAAGTTAATACGCTTGCTCCATTTGCACCATTTCTCAAGTCGTTTGTTTATAAAGCGCCAAAGATCATTCAGATCTCTTTTTTTTAAAGTGACAATAGTAGTTTTACCAGTCACGCACCAATGGATGGAACAGTTTTGCTGCCAGAAATATACTCCCCGAAAGGGTATGTAGTTTAAGACTGCGTATCTTATCCATTTTCTTTTTCTTCGATGGTGAAGGGTGTATTCCTTGGTCGGAGTGCCTCCTCACCTGGACAACGTGGTTAACCACTTTATTATTATTTAAAACACCCATCTCCGCTTCAATCTACGCTACTATAAAGCTTCGGACATAATCCAACCGTACCAGAGTGCGACGCAAGTAAAGCATCATAGATATTCTGCCGCCCGGGCCCAAAAAAAATGTATTTCTAAAATTCTGTTTAAAGCTGCAGTTTTAATGAAAATCATTTACGCCTTGTTAAAAACCTGATTATCATACAAGCAAGGTGGTAAACGAAGCCTTGCGTCTTATCTTCGCCGCATGAAAAAGCCAGCTTTGATCATATTACTGGTTCTGTTTTATCTGTTTAAACCTATTGTAATACATGCGCAGCCTAAATATGAATTCAGGGCGGTATGGATTGCAACTGTTATGAATATCGACTGGCCTTCAACCCCGCACCTGGATGTGGCAACACAAAAAACCGAGTTTATTTACCTGCTCGACAGCCTGCAAAGCCTTAATATAAATGCCGTAATTGTGCAGATAAGACCGGTTGCAGATGCATTTTATCCATCGCCTTACGAGCCCTGGAGCGAATACCTTAATGGCGTGCAGGGCTTGCCACCTTTGCCTTTTTATGACCCGCTAAAATTTATGATAGAGGAAGCGCATAAGCGTAACATGGAGTTTCATGCCTGGCTAAACCCTTACCGTGCAGTATTTGATGTAAAAACTTCAAGGCTTGCGCCCACAAACATTACCCGTATTCACCCGGAATGGTTTGTAACTTATGGCACAAAAAAATACTTTAACCCTGCCTTGCCAGATGTGATGCAATATGTAACCCGGGTGGTAAAAGATATTGTAACACGCTACGATATAGACGCTATACACATGGACGATTACTTTTACCCTTACCGGATTGCAGGCAAAGAATTTCCGGATGCCGCTGCCTTTCGCCTCTATGGTAAAGGCATGAACAAAGAAGACTGGCGCAGGAGTAACTGCGACAGCATTATAAAAATGCTGCACGAAGCCATTCTTGCAACCAAGCCAATGGTAAAATTTGGTATAAGCCCCTTTGGTGTATGGCGCAACAGCAGCCAGGATACCGATGGCAGTAACACAGAAGCTGGTCAGACAAATTATGATGACCTGTATGCTGACATTTTACTATGGCTTAAAAAAGGCTGGATAGATTATGTGGCTCCACAACTTTATTGGGAAACCGGCCATCCTTTATGCGATTATAAAACATTGCTTGACTGGTGGGGCAACCACAGTTTTGGAAAACATGTTTATATTGGTCATGGCGTTTACAAGGCAGTTGAAAGAAAGGTTGCCGCCTGGCGAAACCCAAATGAATTGCCAACACAGGTAAAAATGCTGCGTGATAACAATAATGTTGAGGGCAGTATTTATTATAACTGCACCGGCCTTTTAAAAAACCCCGGCGGATGGGCAGATAGTCTGCATAACAACTATTACCGCTACCCTGCATTAATTCCGCCAATGGCCTGGATAGATACCGTACCGCCGCAGACACTTGTTATTTCAAGCGTTAAGCAAGAAAATAAAAAGCATCTGGATGCGGCATTTGTTTTCAAGGTTAAAACAAACGAAGAGGAAGAAACAGAAACGGTAAAAGGTTTTGTTCTGTACATGACCCGTGATTATACTTCTGCAGGAACACAGCCCTACCGCATTATTGCTGCCGGAAAAACAAGTGATTTTCAATACAGCATTGCTGAAGCACAAATACCAACTGAATGGCAAAACTGTTATATAGCAATTACCAGTGTAGACCGGGAAAATAATGAAAGTGCGCTTAGTAATATAGTGCAGCTTACAAAAACCAATAAAGGCTGGGTTATAGCCAGATAAAATTAAGCTGCCACTGTTTTCCCAAAAAAACTCCTGCAGTTAAATGCTTTAAATTTTTTATTGTGGTTTTACCACCAGGCTGCCGCTTTTTGCAGAGAAATACTGGCCCGTACCATTGGTGAAATTTGTCCAGTTTACAATGTCCACTTTTCCACGGCCTTTATCAGATCCTTTTATATAATAGGCGATTACAGCTTTCCTGTTTTTGTTCCAGGTAAGGGGCGAGCCACTTACACATATTTCTGGTTTGCCGAGGCTGGTATCTGCTTTTAAAAAATAAGCTTTTCCACTACCAAATACTTTACCTGTTCCGGTTTCATCAATAGCAACGGCTGTTGCTTCCTCAATGCCAATACCCCGCATAGGGCGGTTTTCATCGTTGTACAAACGGGCCATAAAACCTAATTGGCGACCACGCCTGTCGGGGTTATTATAATGGGTATCGGTAATTAAATTGGTAAGAAAAGGTATCTGTATAAAATCTTCCGTAAAAGTTACTTTGTTGTTATAAGGGTTATTTAAAACCTGTTGCGACGTAACCGTTCCTTTGCTTGCATCGAAACAGATCTGGCCAAGAATAGCACAGCCGGCACTTGTGCCGCCCATGGGAATTTTTTTGGTATTGACTACATAATTAATGGCATCACCCACAAGCGTACCTTTCCAGTAACTTACATAATCCCATTGGTCTCCGCCCGCAATAAATAATGCTTCGGCCTGTTTTATTTTATTGGCCACCGCCACATCGTTGGCAATGCTTCTTGAGTCTATTAAAAACGTTTCAACAGAATTTACAGGCGAAAGATGGTACATATAATCATTATAGGCATCGGTGCCGGTACTGCGTATCACCACCACATCGCCGCCGCCGCTGCGTTCAAGCATCCAGGTAATAGCTGCATCTACATCAGTTCCGCCGCCCATTAAAACAAAACCGGGTGTGGTAATGGTATTTACATCAGCCGTGTCGCCAACTATCCCGATTGAGGCTGGCAGATTGATTACACTATTGTTTATAGAAACAGCCGTTGAAACAGCAGGATGTAACGGCGTATTTTTACTACACGCAAAGCATAATATAACAAAGCAAGGCAGCAGCAGTTTTACAGGAGACATAGAAAAAATTTTTGTGAAGATATGGCTCCGGCTTTTTCTATTCAAATGATCTGTATTAAAAAGTTGTTTTAGCGATCCAGAGCTTGCAACAAAGGCAATTATTTTATGAGCCAGGCAATTGATATTTCATGGCATCGCCTCTTGCGTCGCACTCTTATGCGCTCAGATTATTGATTCAGCTTTTTAAAATACAGACTTATAAATTCCCATTTCCAACCCCCGCAATTCGGCCAGTCCTTTCAACCTTCCAATTGCTGAATAACCGGGGTTTGTTTTTTTATTTAAATCATCGAGCATCTGGTGCCCATGATCTGGCCGCATAGGAATGGATATTTTTCTTTGCTGCATTACCTGCAAAATATTTTTTACTACGGCATACATATCTACATCACCTTCAAGATGGTTGCCTTCAAAAAAATCGCCGCGCTCATTTCTTTTGGTGCTCCTTAAATGCAGGAAATGAATACGATCTGCAAACTGTAAAACCATTTCTGGTAATTTATTATCCGGCCTTACACCAAAAGAACCCGTGCAAAAACACAAACCATTGTTTAATGACGGTACAGCATCAAAAAGTTGCTGTACCTGCCTTCCATTACATACAACTCTTGGTAATCCTAAAATGCTGTATGGTGGATCATCGGGGTGTATCGCCATATTTATTCCCACCTCTTCTGCCACAGGAATAATTTGCTGCAAAAAATAAATCAGGTGTTCCTGCAGTTTCTTGGTGTCAATATTTTCGAATTTTTTGAGCGCTTCATTTAAGTCTTCAAGCGTAAAACTTTCTTCACTGCCTGGTAAACCGGCAATAATATTTTTCTGCAGTTGTGTAATTTCTTCATCGCTCATTGCTTCGTAACGTGTCTTGGCGTTATTCAGTTCTTCCCAGGAATAATCTTTTTCTGCATTGTTTCTCTGCAAAACAAACACATCAAATGCCACAAAAGCAGCACGTTCAAAACGAAGTGCTTTACTGCCATCTGGCATTGTATAAGCGAGGTCTGTTCTTGTCCAATCGAGCACCGGCATAAAGTTATAAGTAACCACACTTATGCCGCATGCCGATAAATTATATAAACTCAGTTTATAATTTTCAATGTATTGGTGAAAATTTCCTGTTTGGGTCTTAATCGCTTCATGTAAAGGAACACTCTCCACCACATTCCACACTAAATCTGCTGCTTCAATAATTTGTTTTCGTTTTAAAATTTCATCCACAGTCCAAACATCACCATTGGCTATATGGTGTAAAGCTGTTACCACACCCGTACAGCCAGCTTGTTTTATATCGGCTAAACGTACCGGATCGTTTGGGCCAAACCAGCGCATGGTCTGCGTCATAGTAAAAATGTGTCCTTTATGTTTATTTGCTGGCATCGCAACTGTTTTACGGTATAAATATGCAATGTAAACAAGTTCTTGTTTTTTTGCAATCAAAGCAGGCCGGCGGTGGTAAACGGGCTGTTGAAAGCCGAACAATACTATTGAGCACAAGTGTGCGACGCAAGGAACGACGAGAAAAGTTATAGCGCTCGGCTCAAAAAAAATTAGAAAATATTATAACCAAAAAGCCAACAGGGTTGGTGTACCTGTGCTTACATAAGACCTTTGGTTTTGCAGATGTAAAAACAACTACTATAAAAGACAATTTTTTTTGGCCTGGCAATGCATTTCTATGACTCTTTTTTGCGCTGCATGCTTGTGCATTTAGTATTTTATGCAGCTTTACCGAAGTAGAGATTGGAACCGGGAGGTAGCCAACGTTTGAAATTAGAACGGAAGTTATTCTTGCTGGTGCGGTTTGGTCTTTGGTACCTGCTCCACACGTATACCCACAGCCAAAACTTCCGGTAATTCTATTATTTTATCATTTGGGCTATAATACTACCGCCAGGAATTGCTTTGCCAGAAAACAGCATTGCAAAAACTTTCACTGTTAACCTGTCGCGAAACGCTGATTTGCCCGGAGGCTTATCCCCACTGTTCTTAAATATTTTTTTTACTCCTGTTTGAATCGAATGTAGTATCCTGTAATCTCTTATAACGGGGTGCGTCCGCAGCTTTTCTGCATAGGTTTCCGGTGCCCCTTCGGCAATTGCGGTTGCGCAGAGTTTTCCTGAAAGTACTGCCGGTAAAATGCCCTCACCAGTCATTGGCTGCGCAAGACCAAGTGCATCACCAATCAGGAATGCATTGTCTGCCTGGCAAACCTTAATACGGTTCGAATGGAAAGCCATATACCCGTGCCCCTTCATTTTATCCAGCATTGGGCGAGACGAAATTGGTATTGTTCCGCCGGTTCCAGTTTCTTCAAAAAAGGCCCTCGCTTTGTTCCATGCAGGAACCACTTCTCTTGCCACGTTAGTGCCGGTTCCTATATTCAGCCATTGCCCTTTGGGCACATTCCATGAATAGCCCTTCATATCATCATGCAGCAATATCTCTGGTTCTCCATCTTTACCAGCGCGGCATGCTGCTATTTCTTCGAGGTTTCCTTCGAATTCGCGTTCCTGAGTACCACATTGCGGGTTATCTGGTTTCGGAAACAATGATCTTGCCACAGGGCAATGAGTGCCGCCTGCACCGATAAGATATTTCGCCCTGAACTGCTGATCTATTACCCAATACCCTTCGTTGTCTTTTTCTATCCTGCTTACGTTGTAATCTTCAACAGTCTCTACATTGCTTCTCCTCAGCAGAAAATTATCGAATTCAACGCGGCGCACAAAATACCCGCTTGATTTTATGTTGTACTTCTTTCCACGAAAGTGGATGTGAACATTGTTCCACTCCCATAGTCCACAGGTGTATTCTTTGGGTGATATCCCCAGAATATCCCAGATTGGTTTAGAGAGCCAGCCCGCGCAAAGTTTAACGCGGGGAAAACTAGCCCTGTCCAGTAACAGCGTTTTGAAACCAGATTTTACCAGGATGGAAGCACAGGTACTTCCTGCAGGCCCCCCACCAATTATGATGGCATCGTAAGTTGGAATTACATTCATTGCAGGCATTAATTTACAATTTTATTACTACCTAATTATTTTTAATATTACAAATGCCAGGGTTTCGCTAAGCAGTTGAATATTTAAAGCTAAGGTTTGTTCTTCAATTTTTATTAATTGCCTGCAATGGCTTATACCTGGCAAAGTGCAAAAAAGTGAGTTGAATTTTTTGAGCCAAACTACAGTAATACTATGAAGCTTTACTTGCGTCGCACTCTTGTACGTTCGGATTCATTATTAAGCAAAATTTGAAGTCACGAATCTATCCCTTGCGGAGTATGAACATATTTGAACTTCTTAAATAAAATTATAATTTTCTCTTTTATTCTTGGTATTTGCTTCGTATTGAAGCTTTAATCTGCTATTGGTTTTTCGTAAGTACACTAACCTTCAATCTTTGCTTTGATTAAGGATCATTATACTTATCACCGTACAGGTGTGCGACCACCGCCTGGCGGGGCAAGCTGCAAGGAACGATGAGAAAAGATATACAGTTGGGTTCAAAAAAAATTAGAAAATATGATAAACGATAAAGCTCATAAGGTAGGCGAGCGCCGTCATATAGACCAATTGTACCACGGGCCATTTCCAGGTTCGGGTTTCTCTTTTTACCACTGCCAGCGTGCTCATACACTGCATGGCCAGCACATAAAAAACCATCAGTGATAAAGAAGCGGGAAGGGTATAAACTTTGGTTCCGTCTTCGCGTACGGCGCTTTGCATTTTTTGTTTAAGTGTACTGTTGTCACTTTCTTCAACACTGTACAAAGTGGCCATGGTGCCCACAAAAACTTCCCTTGCAGCAAATGAAGTAATAAGGGCTATGCCTATCTTCCAGTCGTAGCCAAGTGGCGCAATAGCGGGTTCTATACTTTTGCCAAGAATACCGGCATAAGAGTTTTGTAATTTTTCTGAATTGTATTGTTTGGTAACAGCTTTTGTTGCTTCTGGGGTGGTAGCTTGCTGCTGCAGAACGGTGTATTTCTTTTCAACAGCATCCATTCTTGACGATGGTCCATAGCTGCTAAGAAACCATAACAGCAGACTTATCATGATGATCACTTTACCTGCATCGGTAACAAATATCCTCGCTTTTTCTATCATGGTAACGCCCACATTTTTCCAGCGTGGCGCACGGTAATCGGGCAGTTCCAGTATAAAGAAACTTTTCTCCGTTAGTTTTATAACCCACTTTAAAATATAACTTACCACAAGTGCCATTACGGTACCAAGCATGTATAAACCCATCATCACCAAACCCTGTATACTTAAAAATCCCCATATATAAGTATTGGGTACTACCAGCGCAATAAGAATGGTATAGACCGGTAAACGGGCACTACAACTCATCAGTGGGGTAATGAGAATGGTGAGCAGGCGCTCTTTTTTATTTTCAATATTGCGGGCACTCATTATGGCGGGTACCGCGCAGGCAAGTCCGCTTATCATGGGCATTACGCTCTTGCCGTTGAGCCCCACTTTGCGCATGAGTTTATCGCTTAAAAAACTAATGCGCGCCATATAACCGCTATCTTCCAGTATAGTAATAAGGCCAAATAAGATCATGATCTGTGGCACAAAAACAAGTATGCCGTTTAACCCCGCCACAAGGCCATTGATAAGCAGGTCGCTCCACCATGCCTGTGGCAAAAAGTTGTTGAGAGCCCCTGTTATTTTTGAGAAACCCCAGTCTATGGCATCCATCGGGTATTGAGCCACCCAAAAAATACTTTGAAATAAAAAGAACAGCACAACAATTAAAATGGCATAGCCCCAAACACGGTGCAATAATAAATTATCAAGTTTTTCGGTAAATAGTTTGCGTTGTAATGGATCAGGCTCCACCACATTCTGCTTCATGATCTGCTTAATGCGGGTGTAGCGCTGCATTATTTCTTCTGCCTGCGTTTTTGTTGGGTTAAACTTTGTATTTATCTCTATCTGTTCTATAGCCTGCTGACTATTAGCGGGCAGTGGAAAATTTTCGTGGTTAATAAGGTAATGTACTGCGGCATAGTCGCTCAGTTTTGGGTATATTTTTTTTATCTCTGTAATTGCAGCTGGTGCTAATTCTTTGTTGGTAATAAAATCGTTCACTTGGGGAACAAATTTTTGCCGGGAAGTTTGCGCAAGTATTTTCTTCAGGTCCGTAAGGCCCTTATTTTTTCTTGGGTTTACAGGCACCACAGGCACGCCCAGTTCTCTTTCAAGGCCCTGCACATCAATTTCAATTCCTTTTTTGCGGGCAATATCCATCATGGTTAAAGCTACCACTACGGGGTACTTAAGATCAATGATCTGGCTGCAAAAAAGAAGATTGCGTTTTAAATTGGCCGCATCGGCCACTATTAAAATTATATCAGGCTCTACTTCAGTTTCGGTAGCCATCAACACTTTATAGGCTACCCATTCATCGGCGCGGCGCGGGTAAAGGCTATAAGTGCCGGGAAGGTCAATAATGGTGGAAACTGTTTTATCATCCAGCTGGCAGGTGCCTGTTTTTTTATCAACCGTAACGCCCGGGAAATTGCCCACCTTTTGGTTAAGCCCCGTGAGCGCATTAAACAAAGAAGTCTTGCCGCTGTTGGGGTTACCTGTTAACGCTATATTTAACCTTAGTTGTGGCAATAAACTTGTTTAGCCTGCAAAAGTAACCGCTGCATTTGCCATACCATTACGAAATCGGGAGTTAATACAGGTTTGTGGCCCGGCAGCAAAACATTGTGAATCTTTTGTTGCGTCGCACTCTTGTACTTTTAATTCTCCGATCAACGGCTGACTGTCCACTGTCGGCCTTTGGCCTGAACTTACAATAGTGCCGCTCAACAACCGATGCACAAAGAACAAAAGCCCGGCCTAAAAAAATTCCCCTGTATTTAATCATACATCACAATCTTATTTTCAAAAAAATGCAAATCATTACCTTGCCCGTTCAATTAACTGATATGCAAAAAATATTTCTTGCTATTGTACTGTGCGCCGTAGTTTTTACAGGCTGCAAACTGAGCGGCAACAATTCGAATATGGAAAATAATAAAGAGCTCGCTGCCCTTTTTGATAAATACTACAATGAACGCATGCAGCTTTTTCCTTTGGATGCAACTGCAAACGGCGTTAACGATTATAACGACCTGTTGCCCGTAGATTTTACGGACAGCTACCGCGCTACACTAAAAGATTTTTACGGTAACTACCTTACTTACCTCAAAAAATTTGACAGCGAACATTTGAATGATAACGACAAATTAAGTTACGACATCTTTAAACGCGAAATGAATATGGCACTGGAGGGCTTAACCTTCCACGATAATTATACGCCCTTTAACCAGTTCTGGGGTATGCCTTTAACGCTAGGCCAAATGGGCAGTGGCGATGGCAACCAGCCATTTAAAACCACAGCGGATTATGATAACTGGCTTAAGCGTGCCAGCTCTTTCGGTGCCTGGGCGGATAGTGCCATTATTTATTTTAAAAAAGGAATGGCGGCCAATTATGTTTTGCCTGCAGCATTGGTTTCAAAAATGATTCCGCAGATGGAGGCGATGGTTACCGGCAGCGCCGCGGAAAGTTTGTTTTACGGGCCTGTAAGCAAGATGCCGCAAGGCTTTAGCGATGCAGATAAAAAACGGTTGACTGATGCTTACGTGCAACTGATCAATGAACAGATTATCCCTTCTTACAAAAAACTTAGCGCATTTTTAAAAGATGAATATTTGCCCAAAGCAAGAACTACAACCGGCATTAATAATGTACCCGACGGCGATAAATATTATGCTTACCAGGTTCGTTTATGGACAACCACCAACAAAACCCCCGATGAAATTTACAACACAGGTTTAGCAGAAGTGAAACGCATACGCGGCATAATGGACAGTGTAAAAAATGCGGTTGGTTTTAAAGGTGAACTTAATGCCTTCTTTGAATTTATGAAAACCGATAAGCAGTTCACGCCTTATAACACACCTGAAGAAGTATTAAATGCATTTCGCGGAATTCAGGCAAAAATAGAACCACATCTTGCTACTATGTTTGGCCGCACACCAAAAACAAAATTTGAAATAAGGCAAACTGAAGCCTTTCGTGCGGCGAGTTCAAGTGCAGAATACAACCCCGGCGCACCGGATGGCAGCAGGCCCGGTATTTTTTATGTGCCTATTATAGATGCTACAAAATTCAATACTACCAGCGGCATGGAAAGTTTGTTTTTGCATGAAGCGATTCCCGGGCATCATTATCAGGGCAGCCTGCAAATGGAGGATACAGTTCTCCCAAAATTTCGCCGTTTTTTATGGTATGGTGCTTATGGCGAGGGTTGGGCGTTGTATTGCGAAAGCCTTGGTAAAGAGCTTGGTTTATACACCGATCCCTACCAGTACATGGGTGCCCTTGGCGATGAAATGCACCGGGCCATTCGCCTGGTGGTAGACCCCGGTATGCATAGTAAAGGTATGACGAGGGAAGAAGCAATTAAATATATGACAGACAATGAACCGATAAGCGAAGAAGGCGCTACGGCTGAAATTGAGCGCTACATGGCTATTCCCGGGCAGGCGGTGAGTTACAAAATTGGGGCTTTAAAAATTCGTGAATTGAGAAATAGATACGAGCAGCAGTTGGACGGCAAATTCAACCTTTCGAATTTTCACGATGAGTTTTTAAAAGATGGGTGCATGCCGCTGGAGCTGGTAGAAACAAAGATGGATGCCTGGGAGACAAAGCAATAATAAATTATTAATATAATTTACCCGGCGTAAGAATGCGCAAAGATTTTTTTTATGAGCCAGGCTCCATTGCTACTATTAGGCATTGTTGCGTCGCACTCTTATACGTTCGAAATTCAATTCAGCGTGGTTCGTCACTTCTAGTGTTGCAAAAAGTATTGTGTGCAAAGTATTAATGGCATGAAATCTATTGTAAAACTTTTTTGCTTTCTTAACCGGGAACTGACTTATTGGTTTATAATTTTTAGGGTGTTATAAATTAGTGATAGCTGGTGTTGCCATGAAAATATACTGATGAAGTGATTGCGACGCAAGGAACGATGCCATGAAAAGCTTTGCCGGTATAATCATAAATGAATAATGCCTGAAACAATTATTGTAAGATTATCCCTGGCATTGAATGCGTTGAAATATATTAAAACACAAAGGGATTATTTTACTTCTTCGAAATCTATATACTCACTGTCTGTAGTGCCCGCTGCGGGCTTTTTTGAGCTGGTATTGGCTGGCGGCGGAGTGGGACTTGCTTTTTGCTGTTGCTGCTTTTGTTTGCGCATTTGCTCTTGCTGCATGCGCTGCATTTCGCTAACCTGGCTTTTAAACTGGGAAGCTGTTTTAGACACAGGTACAATAAATTCGAATACAAGCTTATAAAGCAGGTAAAGAATAAGTATGGTAACAATAATTTCGGGCATGATTTTTTAGTTAAACGGCCATCATATCTTTTTCCTTGGCTGCGAGGTGTTTATCAATTAAAAGGATGTTTCTGTCAGTCATTGCCTGCACATCTTTTTCTGAATCTTTTACCAGGTCTTCACTTAATCCTTCTTTCTGTAATTTTTTGATGTATTCAATAGAATCTCTTCTTATGTTTCGCACGGCAATTTTGGAATGCTCTCCTTCGACTCCGGCCTTTTTAAAAAGTTCTCTTCTGCGTTCTTCTGTTAATGGTGGCAAAAACATTCGTATTTGCACACCATCACTTTGAGGGGTAATCCCTATATTAGCCTGAAGTATAGCTTTCTCTATTGGCTGAAGCATATTTTTTTCCCAGGGCTGTATGCTAAGTGTACGGGCATCTAGTACATTAATATTGGCAACCTGACTGATGGGCACATGCGAACCATAATACTCAACATGAATGCCATCAACCATGCCGGGATTGGCTTTGCCGGCACGTATTTTAGTTAGTTCAACCTCAAGGTGGGCAATCGCCTTTTGCATTTGCGATTCGGTATCCTCCATTATCATTTCCAGTTCTTCCGATGGCATAGTAATTTAATTTTATCAGCGGCAAAACTAATAAATAGACAATGACTGGCAATATGCCGCAATATATTTTAATAAATTGTTAGGTATGTGTGATAGGAACCGTACCCGAGAATGTAAAACTGCAGACTGATATTTATTATTCTTCTTTAACAACGACATTTTCTCCAGGCCTGTACAACTTAAGTACTTTGGTGTCTTTAGTTTTATTAAAGTCGATATCTTCTCCACCAACAACATGCAAATGCTTTGTTGGTGCCGCAAAATATTTTATTACAAAAACACCTGAAAAAAACAAGGATATCAGGATTAACGCAATAAGATTAATATTCAATGACTGTATGCTAAAGGAAACAAAAATGAAAACCACTGATGAAATTAACAGTGTAACTGTAACCTTTGTGTGGGAAAAACCTTTGTTAAGTAAAAGATGGTGGAGATGGTTTCTATCCGGTTCAAAAGGCGAAACGCCTTTTGTAAGACGAATAATAAAAACCCGTAAAACATCTAAGAGTGGAACAATTAAAATACCGAAACCAACAGCGAGTGAAGAGGGAATTGTAATTGTAGGCGCTACTTTGCCAATTTCAATAAACTTTATTAAAAGAATTGCATTTACCAGGCCTATAAGCATAGAACCCGAATCCCCCATAAAAATCTTTGCGGGAGGGAAATTGAACATCAGGAAAGCCATCAATGCCCCGGCCAATGCAAAACCAAGTATTGCATAAGGAATATCATCATTTAAAAAGAAAAACAAGCCAAAAGCAAGGGAAGAAATCAGTCCCAATGTTGCCGCCAGACCATCAACGCCATCAACCAAGTTAAAAGAATTGATAACCAACAGCATGGTAAAGAAAGTAAGCAGGTAACTAAACACGCTATTTATTTCAAATATACCTCCAAAGCCCTGCAAATTGGTAATAATTAAGTGGGCTTTTGCAGTTAAAATAAAAGCAACGATCATTTGCCCTAAAACCTTCTTCCAGGCATGTAAAACAAAAATATCGTCAATAACACCAATTATAAAAATAATAAAGAAACCTGCCAGAAAGTATTGGAATTCAGAATCTCCCAACTTGAAATCTGTAACAAGCAAAAGACTTATGGAAAGACCGGCAACAATACCTACCCCGCCAAGTGAAGATACAGGGTAATCGTGTGTTTTTCTTTCATCTGGAATATCGAAAAGCTTATTTACCCGAGCAATTTTAATGATAAAAGGCATTAAAAAAAAGGTAATCAAATAAGCAATAAACATTCCGGCTGCAACTAAGACCATGCGGAATTATTTTAAATAGTCAACTTACTATCCTTACGGCAAAACCAATCCTTAACGAATGTATGTGATATATTTTAAATGCACTGTTTAATAATTTAAAACCACGGAAATTTTCAAGTCTCTTTACAATCGAAATTATGCCTTAGCTTTGGCAACTTAAAAATAAAAATCCTGATGGCACAAATAGCAGAACTTAAAAAAGTTGCTTCCCAAATAAGACGCGATATAGTAAGAATGGTACATGGTGTGCAAAGCGGCCATCCCGGTGGATCATTAGGCTGCGCCGATTTTTTTACAGCCCTTTATTTTAGTGTAATGAAACACGATCCGGCTTTTAATATGGATGGTTTAAATGAAGATATTTTCTTTTTATCAAATGGTCATATTTCACCCGTGTTCTATTCGGCCCTTGCACGGTCTGGTTATTTTGACGTGAAGGAACTCGCTTCTTTTCGCAGACTTAATTCCCGTCTTCAGGGGCATCCCACAACTCACGAGCATTTACCGGGCGTAAGAATAGCAAGCGGTTCGCTTGGGCAGGGTATGAGTGTTGCAGTTGGCGCCGCATTAAGTAAAAAACTCAACAAAGACACCAATATTGTCTATTCGCTTCATGGAGACGGAGAATTAGACGAAGGTCAAAACTGGGAAGCAATTATGAGTGCAGCCCATTTAAAAGTAGATAATCTTATTTCAACCATAGACTGGAATGGTCAGCAGATTGATGGGCCTACCAGCAAAGTAATGGCGCTCGGCGATCTTCATATTAAATTTTCAGCGTTTGGCTGGACCGTTCTTGAAATGAACGGCAACGATATGGACGATATTATCGGCGTTATGGCCAAAGCAAAAGCATCAACCGGCCAGGGAAAACCAATATGCATTCTCATGAAAACCGAAATGGGGAAAGGCGTAGATTTTATGGAAGGCAGCCACGAATGGCATGGCATTGCACCCAATGATGCTCAGCTCGCATCGGCGCTGTCTCAGTTACCAGAAACATTGGGAGATTACTAAGCCGCTATTTTTCATTTATAATTTTGATGATCATCACCATTGCTACTATCGGCTGCGGTTGTGTCACTCACTTGTACGTCCGGTAACATCATTCAGCAACATTCAAAATGGTTAATGAATACGGAAAATCACTATCCAAATCAGTATAACACAAAGTAGTGTATATTAAGAATATTAGTAGCAAACATAATATGCTTACATTTTAATATTTCGCTTAATAATGTAAGCGTGCCAAAGCAAAAAAGCAGCAATGGTTCTGTATGGTCTCCATCTTTCCGCTATCTCTAAAATTACTTCTTTAGTTGTGTCTGCAGGCAGTCTTTTTACTTCTTTTATACTCTTTATTAAAGCTATATCACCCGTTGGAAAACAGTCGCAGCGGTTTAACGACATCATTAAATATACATCCGCAGTCCAGTCTCCGATGCCTTTTATTTTTTTAAGTTCCTGCCTTATTTGGTCATCTGCCAAAACATTCAATTCATCTATTGACAGCTCATTATTTACGATTGCTGTTGCTAGATTCCTTGCGTAAATTATTT
Organism: Chitinophagales bacterium; assembly: GCA_038203525.1. Lineage (GTDB taxonomy): Bacteria > Bacteroidota > Bacteroidia > Chitinophagales > Chitinophagaceae > Limnovirga. The sequence goes on from JBBRDW010000012.1 coordinate 32,571, forward strand.
TTTGCCTGCTGAAATAACAAGCCTTTAATTCCTCATCACTGAGCAATAGAAATTTTTCAGGAGTAATATGGCTAATCTTTTCCTGTAGTTTTATGAACGCAGCTTTTGCGGAAGCCAGCGAAACCTGCTGCTCTAAAATAATATTAATGAGTGTTGCAAAAGATGGTGTCCGGTTCCATAGCGGCGGATAGCCATTCGTTTTAATAATTGCTTTAAAATGTTTATCTTTCTTCGCAAGCTTATTGCATAGTGAATGAAAATTATCTTTAGTAAAAGTTTGCATCATAAACCAATAACTGCATATTTATGAGAAATTTATTACCCGTTTTGTTTGTATTATTTTCTGTAAACCTTATTGCTCAAACCAACAGCTACAAAGTAACGATGAATGGTATTGCCGATTTTAAAATCGGGATGAAAAAAGCAGAAGTAGAAAAGCTGTTAAACTTACCTGTAAAATTAAAAAATTTGTTGAGCAAAGATGATTGGATGATGGATACCATTGCATATAAATACAAAGACCTCGATCTTTCTCTGATCTACACCAGGGACTATCTTGACAACAATAATGCTGGCGACATAGTGCTTTGGGGAATCACTAGCAACAGCACGTTAATTAAAACACCTTCGGGAATTACTATTGGTGATGATAAAATTAAGATCGTTACTACTTACGATGGTTACAGAATCCTGATTTCACCAGATGATGAAAATGAAAATACAGTTAAAAGCAAAACCAAATCATCCATATATCTCTATGCAGATGATGGCGGCAACCAGATTGTCTTTCACATGGAAAATAATAAAATTTATTCCATTCAGGTATCCCGGCTGGAGGAGTACGATTAAATTTTCTCCTTAAATCTTTTTATAAATTCTTTTGTATAGCTGCTTAATACAAGGCGGCCGCTTATGCCGGCACGTTCTTTCAATAATTCATCCCAGTGTTCTGTGCCTTTCCATAATGCTTTTTTCATTTCTTTCATAGCTTCGGGATTATAGTGCGAAAGCGAGGACGATAACCGGGCAACACTATCATCCATACCGGCTACATCATTGTGTAATTCCGCATATAAACCTTTTCGGCGGGCCCAGTCAGCCGGCCGCCATAAACCTGCATCTATTGCCAGCTGCGAAAACGCGGAAGTACCCAGTTTTCTTTCAACCGCAGGGCCTACTACAAAAGGGCCAATGCCCACTGCAAGTTCACTCAGTTTTATTTCAGCCCCTTCTGTTGCAATCGCATAGTCAGCTGCTGCGGCAATACCCACTCCACCACCCACACACTTGCCATGCACCCTGGCAACAATAAACTTCGGGCATTTACGCATGGCATTTATAACATGCGCAAAACCACTAAAAAATTTTAAACCCTGTTCTTCGTTTTCAATTGCCATCAACTCGTCAAACGAAGCGCCTGCGCAAAAAGCATTGGCTCCTGCAGAACACAGTACAATAACTTTTATGTCGCTGTTCAATCCCTCGGCGTGTATATCCTGTGCCAGCGTTTCTAAAATTTTTGCCGGCATCGAATTGCTTTGTGGGTGAAAGAATTCTATGGTTGCAATTCCATGTTCCTTTTCAACTTTTACGTATCCTTCTTTAAATTCCTGTATCATACAAGTAAAATAATTATAGAATAAAATTAGTTTTATTTATAATGTTTTTAATGAAGAATTTTATTAACCCAACTAAATTCTTCCATAGCATCTTCGTTGCGTCGCACTCTTATACATTCAGCTTATTTATGCAGCTTTTACCGCAGCGACGAAGCAGATTAAATTTCTGTTATTGGGCAACTCACATAAAAAAAGGCCAACATTTGTTGGCCCTGGTGTTTTCACGAACTCATAAAGCTATTTATGATCAAACAAATAGAATACGCCCAGTTGAAATCCCCTGTTTGTTGATTTTGTTGAACTGTTTTCATTAATATTACTCAATCCCAGGTTATACCTTGCATCTACGCCAAAACCAGATTTTGGATGTAAATAACTAACTCCTAAACCCAAACTAAAATCAACCGGTTTAATATTGTCTTTAATATCGGTTTTGGTTTTATTGGTTTCAGATTTTGCACTTGTAAGAAAACCAACCTGCGGGCCAGCTTCTAACCTAAATCCGTTTTCGAACATATACTGAAATAATACCGGCACATTGATATATGCCAAATTTACTTTGGTATCAACGCCTGTAACGGTATATTTCCCACCTTCTGTGGAGTAAACTAGTTCCGGCTGCAATGCAAATTGTTTTGTAAAATGGATATGCCCAAGCAAACCAATATTTACACCTGCTTTTGTATCATATGCAGTGTTGCCCTCATTTTTAATATTGTAAAGGTTTAGACCACCTTTAATACCAATATCAACGTGTTGTGCATTTGCAGTACTTACCATTAAAACTGCGGCTAAAGCCAAACTCAAATAAACCTTCATATTAAATTGTTTTGATAAAAAAATCTAGTGAATGCATTTTTTTATTGCATTATAAACCCGCATGGCCAAATATGGGTCCAAAAAAGTGACAAAGACTCAAAACAAATTTTTATTCTGTTCAGTTTTGGCAGGGAATGGGTAGGTTTAGGGCAAGTTATTAAAACAATATAAGAAATAATATTAGTTTGTTTATTCGCTGGAAAATAGGGTTGAAACCCTTTGATAGCAATACTTTCGATAAACTCATTTAAAATGTAGGAGGCACTTTAATGCATTGGTTTGGATAGTTTTAAAAACCTTTTTACTTGAAGAATAATGGTTGGTTAAGATGGCGTTATACATTCGCCCATTGGAAAAGCAAAATAAAAATAAAGCGCTCATAAGGTAAAACTGGGTATATCGATACCCATTCGCCAAATAATATGGTAAATCCTGTGGCTGTTGAAAGCTGCGGCATAATTAGAAAGTACAAGTGTGCGACGCAAGGAACGATTCATAGCATTCCTGTAGCCCGGTTCAAAATTGTATTTAATGCTGTTCTTTTTTTGCCACCATTGTAAGTATGGTTGCAATGCCAAGATGTTCATTATTACTGTCGAGTATTTCCACATACCATTTTACAATGCCTTTGGGGATGTCATTTTCATCTTTTAATTCCTGCGCAATTTTTTCTTTGCAGGTAAAGCGTACATAGAGGGTAGTGCCTGCATAAACAGGTTTTGTAAAACGCAGTTCATCAATGCCGTAGTTGAGCAGTACGGGGCATTTGGCGCTGTTTTCTACAAACAAACCTGCGGCATAGCTCAACACAAGATAGCCATGCGCAACGGGATTTTCAAACAAAGTTCCCTCAAGGGAAGTATGGTCTACATGCGGATAAAAATGATCCCAGCTAAGATTGGCAAACTGTGTTATATCCGTTGCTGTAATGGTTCTTTTACCGGTTACTATCTGTTCGCCCACCTGTATTTCTTCAAAGTGTTTTCTAAACGGATGTATTGCAGTTTCAATTCCTTTTGCGCCAGGCTGATAAACGTTGGTAATGGCCGTAAGCGTTGTGGGCGAACCCTGTATCGCTACGCGCTGCATATAGTGTTTTACCCCTCTTATGCCGCCCATTTCTTCGCCTCCCCCTGCACGGCCGGGGCCACCATGAACGAGCAATGGCAATGGCGAACCGTGGCCGGTACTTTCTTTGGCGCAATCTTTATTTAACACTAAAATTCTTCCATGATAACTTGCTGCACCCAGCACGTATTGCTTTGCAATTAAATCGCTGGCCGTTACTATTGATGAACACAAAGACCCTTTGCCCATTCTTGCAAGATGAATGGCTTCATCCATGTTTTTATAGGGCATTAAAGTAGCAACAGGCCCAAAAGCTTCTATTTCATGCACACTGGTTGACGATAGCGGATTTTGATTGAGTAAAAGCAGAGGACTCATAAAAGCGCCTTTTTGTGCATCAGCATCAACTACTTCAACACTATCCAGTGAGCCATAAATAATTTGCGATGACGCCAGCAGTTTTTGCACCTGCTCTTTTACTTCAATACGCTGGCTTTGGCCTGCAAGGGAACCCATTCTTACTTTTTCATTTAATGGATTACCGATACTGGTTTGTGCCAATGCTTTGCCCAATGCAATATGTACATCTTCCAGTGTATTTGCAGGCACGAATATTCTCCGGATTGCAGTGCATTTTTGACCTGCTTTTGTGGTCATTTCCTTGCGCACTTCCTTTATAAAAATATCCCATTCCGGCATGCTGGGTGTTACATCTTCCGCAAGCACAATGCAGTTAAGTGAGTCGGCTTCCATATTAAATGGAACATTTTCGCGTAAAATATTCGGGTTGCTTTTAAGCATTAAACCTGTAGAGGCAGAGCCAGTAAATGTTACTACATCCTGCGCCGTAACATGATCGAGTAAATCTCCTGCAGAGCCGCAGATCAGTTGCAGTGCGCCTTTCGGCAAAATGGCTGAAGCAATAATTTCTTTTACAACAGCTTCCGTTAAATATGAAGTTATGCTTGCAGGCTTTACCAATGCAGGAACACCAGCCAAAAGATTAACTGCAATTTTTTCGAGCATTCCCCAAACTGGAAAATTAAACGCATTGATGTGTACTGCTATACCTTCCTTCGGCACTAAAATATGTTGTGCCACGAAAGTGCCGTTCTTACTCAGGTTATGGCTTTCGCCATCTACATAAAAAATTTCATCTGGAAATTTTCTGCGTAATGAAGCATTGGCGAAAAGATTACCGATGCCACCTTCAATATCAACCCAACTATCGGCTTTTGTGGCGCCGGTTTTATAACTTACTTCGTAAAATTTGGCCAGGTGTTTTTGCAGATGCAAAGCCAATGCACGCAGCATTAGGCCTCTTTGCTGAAAGGTCATTTTTCGCAGAACTGGTGATCCAATATTTCTCCCGTATTCAAGTATTGCTTTAAAATCAAGCCCCTTTGTTGTAGCTGCTGCAAAGGCGTCTCCGCTTATCGCATTGTATAAAAGTGCTCCATCGCCATCCCCCTGTATCCAGTTTCCTAAAACATAGTTTTCAAGTTTGTTCATTACAGTCTTTTTACCATGCAAAGCTAACAAATGTGAGGATGGGAAAATTCCCGAATAAAAGCTGGTTAACTATAAAATAATTTTAAATTCAAGAGAGTAGCTTTTGCAATTATTATCGAAATTTAATTGAAAAGCGCCAATACAAACTTCACAGTCTGAATTGGCGCTTTTGTGTTTTTTTGCTGCATCATCATCTGTATGCAAAAGAATACCGCCTTTGAGGTAAGGGACAAAGCTATAAAAAACCCAAAGCCGGGCTCATAATTGTATTTTAAAATTCAGATCAACAGGCATCATATAGCGCAGCTCAATGCATCAACCCAAAAAGGCAGATGGCGCTAATTTATTTTGCAAGCCGAACTAAGTAGCCCAGGCTTTGTCACCTTTTTTATAAGGTATACAGCCTTCGTATCTTCCTGGCACTGCAACATACCGTAACGCCTTTGTAGCGCCAGGTTCTGAAGTAAAATAGCCGGTTAATGTAAGCTGCTTCATCATGGTAAAATAGTGCGAAGGATCTTCAGCTTTTTTGCTTTTCTGGTAATCCTTTGCTTCTTTATCCAAAGCAACTAAAAAGTCGTGGCGTTGCTCAGGAGTGCACTCCATGAAAGATTTGCTGTTCTGCTTCTGGCAGGCATCTTCTAATTTTCCCATGCCTTCCATAAAGATCTTCTGATCTTTTTCTTCGTAGCAGTCTTTCACCATAACCGTCATAAACTCACCCACTTTAGCCTCTTTGGCACCTGGTGTGTTTGTAGCAGGCAAAATGGTTTCTGCAATTTCGTTAAGGTAAGCAATATCGTCTGGCGTAAAGTTCATATTTGCGCCATATTTGGTAGCTGTTTTGCAACCACTCAAAAATGCCTCTGCCCCAATAATGGAACCGCCAAACAAAAGCGCCACACGGCTTAAAGCATCTCTTCTGTTCATAATAACTGTGATTTATATTTTTAAAAATTATGTACCCAACTTTTGATAAACTATTGAACTTTTCTTGCGTCGCACTCTTGTACTTTCAGATCAATATGCAGCAATTAAACGCAATCATCTTACGATTTCATCTGCACATCCACGCATTCAAAATTCGCACATTAAATATTCCCTTTCTTCAATTCTTTTACAGCAAAATCGCATGCCCTTGCCGTTAAAGCCATATAAGTAACCGATGGATTTTGGCAGGCTGATGAAGCCATGCACGCACCATCCGTGATAAATACATTGCTCACTTCGTGCATTTGATTATTACCATTCAAAACAGACGTCTTCGGATCGTTGCCCATTCTTGCGGTACCCATTTCGTGAATACAGAAACCCGGTGCCGGGGCACTATCGTAGGTACCCACATTCTTTAATCCCGCTTTTTCCAGCATTTCCTTTGCGCTGTTCATCATATCCTTGCGCATGGCTTTTTCATTCTCTTTAAACTCGCAGTCTATATCAATAGTTGGCAATCCCCATTTGTCTTTATTGTCTTTATTGAGCGTCATTTTATTATCATAATAAGGCAGGTGCTCACCCCAGGAACCAATGCCCATCGTCCATTTCCCCGGTTCTGTTAGCGACTCTTTATAATCACCACCAATTCCTTCCTGTATATCAATTCTGCCACGGCCTGCGCCACCTTGGTAGCCAAAGCCACGCACATAATCTTTCTGCGCTGTTTGGTCATTGATATTCCGGAAGCGTGGAATATAAATACCATTCGCTCTTCTGCCAAAAAAATACTGGTCTTCAAAATCTTCTGATTCACCGAAAGCTCCAACTCCATAATGGTGATCCATTAAATTATGCCCCACCTGTTCACTGCTGTTACCCAAACCGTTGGGGAATACCTCTGAAACTGAATTCAATAAAATAGACGCTGTTGCAATAGTTGATGCGTTGAGGAAAATAATTTTTGCATAGAACTCTTCTGTCTTCAATGTTTCTGTATCAACAATACGTACGCCTTTAGCTTTCTTTGTGTCCTTGTCATAAATTACTTCCTGCACAATTGAGAAAGGGCGCAAGGTCATATTACCTGTTTTTGCAGCAGCAGGTAAAGTAGCTGCATTACTACTGAAATAGCCACCAAACGGGCAACCTTCATGGCATTTGTTTCTATACTGGCAGGGGCCTCTGTCGCCAACTTTTACCGTGTGGTTGGCTGTTCTGCCTATGATCATTCTGCGGCCATCAGCAAAGCCTTTGTTTATTCGTTCGGCTACCTGTTTCTCGAGGCAGTTCATTTCCATTGGTGGTAAAAATTTACCATCGGGCAGCTGTGGCAAACCTTCCAGTGAACCGCTGATACCAACAAATGGCTCTACATAATCGTACCAGGGTGCGATGTCTTTATAACGGATTGGCCAATCAACTCCGTGACCATCTTTTGCATTGGCACCAAAATCTACATCGCTCCAGCGGTAGCATTGCCTGCCCCACATAATACTGCGGCCCCCAACATGATAGCCACGAATCCAGTCGAATGGCTTTACCTGGTTATAGGGATGTTCGGTATCTTTTACAAAGAAATGCCCTGACACTTCGTTAAAGGCATAGCATTTACTTTGGATAGGGCTGTCAATTTTGTTTTGTGTTGTGCGGCTGCCATGGTGCGTTAATTCCCACGGGTCTTTAGTAGTGTCGGTATAGTCTTTTATGTGCTCTACCATTCTGCCACGTTCAAGTACCAAAGTTTTCAAACCTTTTTCGCACAGCTCTTTTGCAGACCAACCGCCACTTATGCCGGAGCCTACTACAATTGCATCGTAGGTATTTTGTGCGACTGCTTTGGTATTTACATTCAGTGAATCTCCAGGCATGGATTCTTTATTTTTTGTTCGTCAACCTTTGATTATTAAATCGGCATCGTTTTTTCACTCATCCGTACGTCTGCGATAGAACTAATTTTTTTTCGCCACAATGGAACACAGCCAGATAGTTTTACATAGCTTTTCTATGTGTGTATTACTATGTTTCTATATGCCTACGTGGCTCATAACTACGCTTAAATAAAAGCTGAATTATATTCCTTAGTACAAGAGTGCGACGCAAGAAAAGTTCAATTCATATTCTTGAGTGTGGCTCCTACTTCTTTTTTTCATCTTCCTATTCGCACAGATTTAAAACTACACTTTAAATATTTCCTTTCTTTAATTCTTCCACTGCATGGTTTGCGGCCCTGGCCGTGAATGCCATAAACGTAAGCGATGGATTCTGTGTACTTGTTGAAACCATTGCGGCACCATCGGTAACAAAAACGTTTTTACAATTGTGAAAGGCATTCCATTTATCTAGGAGGGATGTTTTGGGATCTTTGCCCATTCTGCACCCGCCCATTTCGTGAATATCCAATCCCGGTGCCTGTTTGCTGTCGTTTGTATTGATACTTTTACAACCTACTTTTGTAAGCATTTCTTCGCCCTGCTGTAAAAAATCTTTTAAAAGTTTTTCATCATTATCGTCGTATCCAACAGAGGTTACCAGCTGGGGTATGCCCCATTCATCTTTTTCGTCTTTTGACAGGCGAACATGATTGGTTTCTTTTGGAATTGTCTCGCCCTGCATCATAAGGTAAACGCCCCAGCCACCTGCTTCTGCGAGTGAATCTTTGTAGTCTCCGCCGATTGCATCGGGACTGATGACTCCTCTTTGCCTGTGAGCGCTATAATGCATCATATAGCCGCGCAGAAAATCCATTTCCTGTTTGTGCACATTGCGGAAATTAGGCAACATAGCACCCGTTGGTTTTCGGGTATAATAATATTGATCTAAATGGCCATCGTAATCCGCTGTCATACTACCTCGGTAATTATGAAATGCAACGTATTTTCCAAGCAGGCCGTTATCGTTTCCAAACCCATTGGGAAAGCGGTTTGAAGTTGAATTCAACAGTACCAAATTTGAATTGAGGCAGGCAGCATTTACAAAAATGACCTTGGCAAAATATTCTGTTGCTTCTTTTGTGTGGGCATCTATTACCCTGACACCTGTTGCCTTTCCCTTCTGTTCATCGTATATAAGCGAATGAACTACAGAATCTGGACGCAACGTAAGATTACCTGTTTTTGTGGCCCAGGGTATAGTAGAAGAATTTGAGCTGAAATATCCGCCAAAGGGACAACCTCTTTCGCATAAAGTTCTTGCCTGGCACTGGTTACGGCCCTGATCGAGATGTATTTGATTGGGTTTGGTTAAGTGAGCACAGCGGCCAATAATGGAGCGCCTGTCAGCATAACTGGTATTTATTTTTTCTTGTATTTCTTTTTCCACGCAGTTCAATTCCCAGGGTGGAAGGAACTCGCCGTCCGGCAAAGTATCTAAGCCGTCTTTATTGCCGCTGATGCCTGCAAATAATTCAACATGACTATACCACGGCGCAATTTCATCGTAAGTAACCGGCCACTCTACTGCAAAACCGTCCCTGCCGGGACCTTCAAAATCGTATTTGCTCCAGCGTTGTGTAGCTCTTGCCCAAAGCAGCGATTTGCCACCAACCTGGTAACCACGAATCCAGTCGAAAGGCTTTTCCTGAACGTAGGGATGCTGCTTATCTTTTACAAAAAAATGATCTGTTGCCTCGCCATAAGCATAGCATCTTGCTACCACTGGGTTTTCCTTTTCTACAGCAACAGGCATTTGCTGACGGTGTGCAAAATCCCATGGATTTTTTGTGGCTGTGGGATAATCTTTGAGGTGCACCACATCTTTGCCTCTTTCCAGCACCAAGGTTTTCAAACCTTTTTCGCACAACTCTTTTGCAGCCCAGCCGCCGCTGATGCCGGATCCAATCACTATTGCATCGAACGTGTTTTTGGCAACACCTCCTGAATTGATATTTACTTTTAAAGAATCGCCTGGCATATTATTTTAATTTATATTTCTAATTTTTGTAACCATCTTTTGTTCTTTGGGCATCCCTGTTGTGTCACTCGCTTGTACGCCAGTATTTCTGTTCAGCAACGAATCTGAACCCCGAAGAGTGCGACGCAAGGGACTATCCTACGGAGTGCTGTAGCCGGGTTCAAAGATTTCGTTTCTTTATTTCCTCCACCGCGTAATTAGCAGCCCTTGCCGTTAAGGTCATATACAAAATGCTGGGGCTTTGATTACCGGTACTGGCCATAGCCGCACCATCTGTTACAAAAACATTTTTGCAATGATGCAATGCATTCCACTTATCAAGCATGGATGTTTTAGGGTCTGTGCCCATTCTGCATCCGCCCATTTCATGAATATCAAGACCCGGAGGCCACTTGCTGTCGTTGTGTTCAATCTCCGTTACGCCAGCTTTTGAAAGCATATCTTCCGTCTGCACAAAAAAGTCTTTCAATAATTTTTCATCGTTATCGTCATATTCCACTGAAGTTATCAGTAATGGTATGCCCCATTGATCTTTCTGGTCGTTGCTAAGCCTTACATGATTGCTTTCGCGTGGAATGGTTTCGCCCTGCAGATATGCATAAACATGCCATTGCCCGGGTTCCGTCATTGCCTCTTTAAATGTTGCGCCAATCTGTTCAGGGCAGCGATCTCCATCGCCCCGTTCACGATATGCACCCATGTACGTGGTGTAGCCGCCAACAAAATCGGTATCTATTTTATGCAGATTACGGTAATTGGCTACGATCGCATCTGTTGGGTTGCGGCCAAAGACATACTTATCTTGAAAGCCTTCGATTTTCCCATTCATCCAACCGCGGTAATTGTGATGGCAGATATACTTGCCGAGCACACCACTGTCGTTTCCTAATCCATTCGGAAAACGGTTCGATGTTGAGTTGAGCAAAATCAAATTGCTGTTCAAAGAGGAGCCATTCACGAAAATTATTTTAGCAAAGAACTCTGTTGCTTGTTTTGTTTCGGCATCAATTACCCGAACACCGCTTGCCTTTTGTTTTTGTTCATCGTAAATGATTGAATGAACCACAGAGAGCGGCCTTACGGTTAAATTCCCTGTCTTTTCGGCCCAAGGCAAAGTGGATGAATTGGAACTAAAGTAGCCGCCAAACGGGCAACCGCGCATGCACAAATTTCTGGCCTGGCATTGCCCGCGGCCCTGATCCAAATGAATCTGATTGGGCTTTGTTAAATGCGCCCATCTGGCATGAACAAGATGGCGGTTGCCATAATTTTTCAAAAAACTTTCTTTCAAATGCTGCTCCACACAATTCAACTCGAATGGTGGAAGAAACTCGCCATCGGGCATTGATTCCAGCCCATCTTTATTACCACAAACACCAATAAATTTTTCAACATGAGAATACCAGGGTGCTACATCTGCATAGCGTATAGGCCAATCCCAGCCATAGTTAAAACGTTGTGGACCGGTGAATTCAAAATCGCTCCAACGCTGTGTGCACCGGCCCCAGGTTAATGATTTTCCGCCCACCTGGTAGCCACGAATCCATTCAAAAGGCTTTTCCTGTATGTAAGGATGGTCTGCATCTTTTATAAAAAAATGTTCTGTATCCTCACCAAAACCCGCGGCCCTTGAAATAAAAGGATTGTCTTTTATCGTCTTTGCTGTGCTGCTTCCGCGGTGTGTGAACTCCCAAGGTGCTCTTGTTGCCGTTGGATAGTCTTTTATATGCTCTACCTGCCGGCCTCTTTCGAGCACCAATGTTTTTAAACCAAGCTCACACAATTCTTTTGCTGCCCAGCCACCACTAATGCCTGAGCCAATAACAATAGCATCGTAGGTGTTTTTTGCTGCACCTCCTGCATTGATATTTACTTTTAAAGAATCGCCCGGCATTTATATTGAATTTTAAAACGGTGTCTTATATTTTTGAGCCCAACAATTGATACATCTGTGATCGTTCGTTGCGTCGCACTCTTATACGTTCGGAATATAAATGATCTTTTCTCACCACTTAGGAACATAGTTTCAAATTGATTTTCTATTGGTTTATTACTATGTTGCTATGTGCTTCATAACTACGCTCATATAAAAGCTGAATTAATTGTTACAGTACAAGGGTGCGACGCAAGTAAAGCTAAATTCTTATTCTGGCTTCTGGCTCAAAAAAATCTTTAGTCAACTCACTGATCTATATATTTCCTTTCTTCAATTCTTCCACTGCATGCGCTGCTGCGCGTGCAGTAAACGCCATATAAGTTAAAGAAGGATTCTGGCATGCAGCAGAGGTCATAAACGAACCATCTGTTACAAAAACGTTTTTCGCATCCCAAACCTGGTTAAATTTATTAAGTACGGATGTTTTTGCATCGGCACCCATTCTTGCTGTGCCCATTTCATGAATACCACGGCCAAGATATGGATTGGTATCGCTGCCTCTTACATTTTTTGCACCCATTGCTTCCAGCATTTCTTTGCCGTCTTCGAGCATGTCTTTCCGCATCTTTAGTTCATTATCTTTCAATTCTGCGTCGAATGAAAGAATATTTAAACCCCATTTGTCTGTTTTCGTTTTATCGAGGGTTATTTTGTTTTCGTGATAAGGGAGTGTTTCGCCAAAACCGCCCATCCCGAGCGTCCAGCCGCCGGGTTCGGTTAAGGCTTCTTTATATTCGCTTCCAATACTGTATTCAGCAACATCTCGGTTCCATCCCTGGCGGCTTGCGCCTCCCTGGTAACCAAAACCACGCATATAATCTCTTTTATCGCCAAAGAAATTACGGTAGCGTGGAATATAAAAACCATTGGCGCGGCGGCCGAAATAATATTTGTCTTCGTAACCATCAATATCTCCGCTTACGCCTACATTTAAATGGTGGTCCATTACATTATGGCCAAGCTCGCCACTGCTGCTGCCGAGGCCATCGGGCCATATATCGGTAGCGGAGTTCATCATGATCCAGGTTGAATTGAACGTTGAAGCATTGAGGAAAATAACCTTGGCTTTAAACACATAAGTTTTGTTGGTTTCTCCATCGAGCACTTCTACACCTGTTGCTTTTTTTGTGTCTTTATCGTAAAGGATTTTTGTAACAATACTCCAGGGGCGCACAGTGAGGTTACCTGTTTTAAGTGCTGCAGGTAAGGTTGCAGATTGTGTGCTGAAATAGCCGCCAAACGGGCAACCTAGCCAACACTTGTTTCTGAACTGACACTGCTGCCTGTCGAGGTGAGGAGCCGTAATATGTGCAGTGCGGCCAATAATCATTTTACGAATTCCTTTGTAGTGTTCTTTTAAACGAACAGCAACATCTTTCTCAACACAGTTCATATCCATTGGCGGGAGAAACTGCCCATCTGGTAATTCGGGCAGACCTTCTTTTGAACCACTTACGCCGGCAAAACTTTCTGCATAATCGTACCATTTTGCCAGCTCGTTATAACGCACGGGCCAGTCAATGGCAATGCCATCCCTTGCGTTTTCTTCAAAATACATATCGCTTAAGCGGTAGCTTTGACGGCCCCATAAAAGAGATCGGCCCCCTACATGGTAACCACGAAACCAATCAAACCGTTTTACTTCGGTATAAGGAGAATCTTTATCGCTTGCCCACCAGTTAAGGTTTATTTCGTTGAGTGGGTAATCTCTTTTTAAAACGGGATATTCCTCAATCATCTTTTGCGTGCGTTTTCCATGGTGGGGATAATCCCAGGCTTCTTTATTTGCCTCGGTATAATCTTTTACATGGTCTATGTTCATACCTCTTTCGAGCATGATTGTTTTCAACCCTTTTTCGCAGAGTTCTTTCGCAGCCCAGCCACCACTGATGCCGGAGCCTATTACGATTGCATCATACACATTGTCAGCCATTGTAGTAAGTTTATTTAGTGAATTTATTTTTTAGTGAACTTTTGAATTACTATTAGACCTTACTTGTGTCACTTACTTGTACGTTCTGATTCTAAGAGATCTTTTCTCAGCACATAGGCGTATAGTTTTATATAGATTTTCTATGTGTATAAAACTATCTTTCTATGTGCTTATGCGGCTTATAACTACGCTTAGATAAAAGCTGAATTATATTACAACCGTACAAGAGTGCGACGCAAGGATGTTGAATAATATTTTGCAGCAGGGAACATAAAAATATTATACATCACAGATCATGACTGCTTTTTTTAGCGAGGCAACTTTATCTTCTGCTGCAGGAATAAATTCCTGCGCTACATAACCTTTGTAACCGGTTGCAACAATCGCTTTCATGATTGCAGGGTAATACAATTCCTGGGACTCATCGATCTCGTGCCTGCCCGGGACGCCTCCTGTGTGGTAATGGCCGAAATATTCGTGATAATCCCTGATGTTGTGAATTACATCGCCTTCATCAATCTGCATGTGGTAAATATCGTACAACAATTTAAAGTTTGGACTGTTCAATCGTTTGCACAATTCTACACCCCATTGAGATTTATCGCACATATAGTCTTTATGATCAACTTTACTGTTGAGCAATTCCATGTGAATGGTAATGCCATTTTTTTCTGCAGTTGGTAAGATTTTCTTAAGTCCTTCCACGCAATTATCTAAACCTGTGTAATCGTCCATACCGTTTCTGCTTCCGCTGAAACAGATTACATCTTTATAACCGGCCGCTACCATTTTAGGGATTACATCGAGGTAGCTGTTTACAAGCTTATCGTGATAGGCTTTATTGTTAAACCCGTTTGTAAGGCTTGCTCCTCCGGCGATGTAGCACATTGAGCAATAGATACCATACTTCTGAATGGTAGGCCAGTCCTCAGGACCAAGAAGATCAATGGCATTAAAGCCGATGTCTTTTACAGCTTTGCACAATTGGTCCAGCGTTAGAAAGCTGTAAGTCCACTGACAAACGGAGTGGTTGATATTACCTTTCAATTTTGTTTCAATTTTATTTTCTGTATTAAATGAGGATAATAGCGGCGAAGCTGCAACCGCAGCGGAACCGGCAAGGATATTTTTGATTGCGCTTCTTCTGTTTTGATCGTTAGCCATATTGGGAGTTATAAATTAATTAAGATTTTTTTATGCTATTGAAACTGTTTGTAAACTTGGTTTCTTTTTGCGGCGCATGTAAACAAAAAGTATTGCAAACGCTACTATTAATACCATAGGTATAACTAAAGTTGTGTTGATAATATCGGGGCCTGCTGTTTTTTTGGCTTCAGCTAAAGCATTGGCCATTTCTGACCCTGCAGGTGCAGATGAATAATCTGCAATATTGGCTCCTGCCGGCAATTTGCCCGCAACTAACGTATCGTAATGACCTCCCATAAAAATCATATATAAGGAAACGGCTAACATTCCTGCACCACCCATCAGGTTCATTCCTACAGCCCCGGTTCTTGGGAGGTTTTCTGAAACAAAGCCCAGCATGGTTGGCCAAAAATAACAAACACCCATACCGAATACTAACGCACCAACAAAAAGCATATTGCCTTCGGTATGTCCTAACATGTATAATCCGAATGCAGAGAGTGTAGCAGAAATCAATAATACACCTGTTGGCGAAAAGCGGTGAACAATAGGCCCGGCAAATGCACGGCCAACAACCATTACACCTGTTTCAAGTGTTAACAGCAGGATAGCATTATCAGTTACATTCTTTAATAACACATCAATCCATTGCCCGGTAAATAATTCGGTAATAGCAGTTCCAAACATTAGTATGATCATTACAGGAAACAACGGGTTGAATAATGCCTTGTACATATCTAATGTGGAAATCCCGCTTGCAACACGTTCTGTTTGGGGAAATTCCAGTTTGCTGAAAAGGAAACCGTAAATCAGGGTTGGGATAATCATCATTGCAACTTGAATTTGCCAACCGATACCTATCTTATCAAAAAGAAAAACCAGTAATGTGCCAATTACAATTCCCCCTGGAAACCATAGATGGAAGTGGTTTAGTTTTGTAGTTTTATTATCTGCATGAATGGTCGCAACAAGCGGGTTGCAGGCAGCTTCAACTGTTCCATTTGCGATGCCTATTAGTAATGTAGAAATAAACAGGCTCCAGTAACCGCCGGCAAAAATAGTAAGCAAAATACCTGCAAGGTGAAATACAAAAGCTACAAGCAGGAGTTTTTTCATTCCTATAATGTCAACAACAAATCCACCGATTATCACAGCAAGCGGAAAACCCCAAAATGCGGTTGCTGCAATTGTACCCAATTGCTGGGCATTTAACTGGAATTCTACACCAAGCCTGCCCAATATCCCTGCGCGGATACCAAAAGAAAGAGATGTTACGAGCAATGCCAGGCAACTGGCTACAAATAATTTGTCTTTTTGAATGGCTGCCATAATCGTTAAGTTGTTTTTAGGTATTGATTTAGAAGGATATAAAATTTAATTTCTGTTTTTGAAAATAAAATACAGGCTGTAATGATCAGTTGATAGTCATTGCGTCTTTTCAACGCAATGTGGAATAAAATATTTATAACCTAAAGACAAATAATAAGAACAATTAAAATTAACTACTTTTCAAATGGTTTTACATCATTCTAATTAACCGTAGAACCCTTTGAAAAAGGGTCTGTAGTCAATCAATGGCAATATAAATTTTAATTGTAACTATGACAATAAAATGAGAGAAATACTTTTATAATTTTCCACTGACAGCTGACTTTTTCGTTAGATAAAAAATAATTTCCAGATGCTAAATGTAATTTTTTTTTACTTTTAGTCGAGTAAACCTTCAAAATAATTTTTTAACGATGAACAGAAAATTACGAATGGGGATGGTAGGTGGGGGCAAAGATGCTTTCATTGGCGCCATTCACCGTATTGCCGCCAACATGGATGGTCTGATTGAATTAAGCTGCGGTGCACTCAGCATTAACCCGCAGATTGCGGTAGACTCAGGCAAAATGTTGTTCCTGCCAGAAGACAGAACTTATGTCACCTATGATGAGATGATCACTAAAGAAAGCCAGTTGCCTGCCGACAAAAGAATTGATTTTGTTACTATTGTTACGCCAAACTTTGCGCACTTTGCCCCGGCAATGATGGCACTGGATCATGGTTTTAATGTAGTAATTGAAAAACCCATTGCTTTTACTTTAGACGAAGCCTTGCAGCTAAAAAAGAAAGTAGCAGAAACCGGTTTAATATTGTGTCTTACACATACCTATTCCGGCTATCCGATGGTTAAACAGGCACGTGCCATGTGCGCAGACGGTGTGCTTGGAAAAATAAGGAAGGTTTGGGTAGAGTATCCGCAAGGTTGGTTGAGCAAGCTCTCAGAAAGAGAAGGTAATGCACAGGCAGCGTGGAGAACCGACCCAAAGAAAAGCGGTAAAAGCGGTTGCATGGGCGATATTGGTACGCATGCCGCGCAACTTGCTGAGTATGTTTCTGGCTCAAAAATTTCGCAAATGTGTGCAGATCTTAATGCGATGGTTGAAGGTCGCATGCTCGATGATGATGGCAATGTATTATTGAGGTTTGAGAATGGTGCTACCGGCGTACTCATGGCAAGCCAGGTTGCGGCCGGCGAAGAAAATGGTATCCGAATTCGTGTGTATGGGGAAAAGGGCGGACTGGAATGGTACCAGCACGAACCCAATACACTACTTGTAAAATGGCTCGATGCACCCACGCAAATATTGAGAGCCGGTGGCAACTATGCCGATCGGCTTTCCAGCTTTGCAACGCACAACTGCCGCACCCCCGGCGGCCATCCGGAAGGTTACCTGGAAGCATTTGGAAATATCTACCGCAATTTTGCTTTAACGCTAGGCGCTAAAATTTCCGGCGAAACGCCTACCAAAGAAATGCTCGATTTCCCCGGTGTGGAAGATGGCATCCGCGGCATGGCGTTCATCGATAATGTGGTGGCTTCGTCTCAGTCAACTGAAAAATGGACGGCGCATGTTGTGCCTTCATAAAATATTTTATACTAATAGAAATATATTTTTTTGAACCCGGCAATGGTAACACAGATTGATCGTTCCTTGCGTCGCACTCTTGTACTTTTAGGAAGTTAAGCAGCAAGTTCACGGGTTACAAAGTTCATGAGTTATACAAGAGTCTGCATTTTAAAACCCGTGAACTTTGGAACTTGTGAACTGATGAAACTTATTCCTGAGTACAAGAGTGCGACGCAACGGATGCTTCATTAATAACAGAACGATTGGCTCACAATAAAATTTAAAAAATAACAATGACTACAGTAAAAGGCCCGGGCATTTTTCTTGCGCAGTTTATGGGCGATACCGCACCATTTAATACGCTGGAAGCAATTTGTATGTGGGCGGAAAGTATAGGTTTTAAAGGCGTGCAGATACCAACCTGGGACGCAAGGTGTATTAACCTGCAACTGGCTGCTGAAAGCAAAACTTATGCAGATGAATTAAAAGGTGTGGTGAACAATTGTGGCATGGAGATCACTGAACTCTCTACACACTTGCAGGGTCAGCTTGTAGCGGTGCACCCTGCATACGACGCACAATTTGATGGATTTGCTCCTGCTGAAGTCCATGGTAACAGCAAGGCCAGAACAGAATGGGCAGTTCAACAATTAAAATATGCAGCAAAAGCTTCAGAAAATTTAGGGTTGAATGCCCATGCAACATTCAGCGGCGCATTGCTCTGGCATACGATGTACCCCTGGCCGCAAAGGCCAGCAGGGCTTGTAGATACTGGCTTTACCGAACTTGCAAAAAGATGGCTGCCAATCCTAAATGTATTTGACGAATGCGGGGTAGATCTCTGTTATGAAATTCATCCGGGCGAAGACTTGCATGATGGTGTGAGCTATGAAATGTTTTTGGAAAAAGTAAACAACCACGCAAGGGCATGTTTGCTGTACGATCCATCGCATTTTGTTTTGCAATGCCTGGATTACCTTACTTATATAGATTACTATCATGAGCGCATTAAAATGTTTCATGTAAAAGATGCAGAGTTTAACCCAACCGGGAAGCAAGGGGTTTATGGTGGATATCAAAGCTGGATTGACAGGGCAGGAAGATTCCGCTCTCTTGGCGATGGCCATGTAGATTTTAAATCTATCTTCAGCAAACTTGCGGCTTATAATTACAAGGGATGGGCCGTGATGGAATGGGAGTGCTGTTTAAAACATCCGGAAGATGGTGCAACCGAAGGAGCAGAGTTTATAAAGAACCATATTATACGCGTAACTGAAAAAGCATTTGACGATTTTGCAAATACCGGCAGCGACGAAAATTTTAATCGCAGTATTCTGGGTATTGATTAATAACTTTAACCTTTCATTTTTTAATCATTTAAACTATATCAAATTGAAAAAGTATTTTGTAAGCGCAGCGTTTATGGCAATGATTGCAGCCTGCGGCGGTGGTGATGCTGGAAAAAAAGACGAAAGTTCAACTGTAACAGAAGCCCCGGCTGCACCTGAAGTAACCGATGTTTCTGCAAACCCGGATTATAAAGCAGGGTTGGCCCTTGTAGCTAAATCAGACTGTTTAACCTGCCATAAAGTTGCGGAAAAACTGATTGGCCCTGCTTACCAGGAGGTTGCCAATAAATATGCGGGACAGGATACCGCGATTGCTTATTTATCTAAAAAAATTATTGCTGGCGGCGCAGGCGTTTGGGGAGCTGTACCTATGACTGCACACCCGCAATTAGCGCAGGCCGATGTTGAGCAAATGGTAAAGTATATTTTATTACTTAAGACCCAGTAAATAAAATGAAAAACATAATGCTAACGGCAGCCATTGCATGTAGTATGGCTGCTTGCCAATCAGCCTCGGATACTAAAACAGCTAATACAGATACTGCTGCGCAGGTGCCAGACGCTGTAACTACTGATACAGGTTGGGTTTCTTTATTTGACGGACAATCTTTAACGGGCTGGCACAGTTACGGCAAATCTTTACCGGGAGCTGCATGGAACATTGACAGCGGGGCTATCCATTTAGATGTATCGGCCAACAAAGGTTATCAAACAAAAGATGGTGGCGATCTTGTTACAGCCGATGAGTATGGGAATTTCGATCTTAAACTGGAATGGAAAATTTCAAAGAACGGCAACAGTGGTATTGTTTTCTTTATACATGAAGACACAACCATTTACAAAGAATCATGGAACACCGGTTTAGAAATGCAGGTACTCGATAATGATGGGCATAGTGATGGTAAAATACCCAAACACCGTGCGGGTAATTTGTACGATCTAATTGCAGCATCGCCGGAAACGGTTAAGGGTCCCGGCGAGTGGAACCAGGTAGAGATTGTGGCCAATAATGGTAAACTTGATCTATCGCTCAATGGAACCGTAGTTGTTTCTACCACCATGTGGGATGATAACTGGAAGAAAATGGTAGCCGCAAGTAAATTTGGTGTAATGCCAAACTGGGGCACTTTTAAACAGGGCCATATTGCTTTACAGGATCATGGCAACGAGGTTTGGTACAGGAATATTATGATTAAAAAGCTATAGTTTTTACGCTTAATACATTTAAAAAGGTTGCTTAACTAAGCAACCTTTTTTATTTTTTAAATTGAAGCAAACCCCAATGGATTTAGCCCCAGGTACTGCAGTTTCTTTGCTCGCCAGCATTGAAAAAGTACAAATGTGCGCCGTAACCCCAACCGCTAAAACAACTCCAGCAGGCCTCAAAAAAAATATTATAAAATTTAATGCAGGGATGAATTATTTTTTTAATCCGATTTCTCTTAAACGTTCGTTAAGATATTCCCCCGCGGTTGCATCTTCGTAGGATTTGCCATGATGCTCGTCTATACAGTTTTGCAGACAAGCCAGGCTCATTTCACTTCTTGGATGCATAAAGAATGGGATTGAAAAACGGCTTGTATGCCAAAATTCTCTTGCAGGGTTTACCACGCGGTGGGTAGTACTGCATAGTTTATTATTGGTAAGGCGCTGCAGCATATCGCCTACATTAACAACAATCTGGTCTGGTAATGAAGTTACGTTTATCCATTCGCCCTGTTTTGTAAGTATCTGAAGGCCATCTGCCGATGCGCCCACCAATAAGGTAATAAGATTAATATCTTCATGCTGTTCTGCCCGTATAGCACTTTTGGGTTCATGCGTAATTGGGGGGTAATGTATACAGCGCAAAATAGAATTTCCGTTTACAAGATGAGGCTCAAAATAATTTTCATCTAGCCCGAGATAAATAGCAATTGCTTTTAACAGCGCACTACCACTCTTTTCAAAATTACGGTAAGCATTGAATAGGGTTGGATTGAATGGAGTTATTTCTTTCACAACTACATTATCTGGGTATTCAGATTTTATAGGGTCGCTGTTTTCAACTGTTTGCCCATATTGAAAAAACTCTTTTAAATCCGGGGCATCACTGCCTTTGGCGTGTTCGCGACCAAAACTTGTATAACCGCGTTGCCCCGCCAACCCAGCCACTTCGTAACCCAGTTTCTTTTCCAGCGGCAGCGAAAAAAACTGCTGAACATATTCGTATAACTCAGCAATCAGTTGATCGGGTATGCCATGGTTTTTTACGGCAACAAATCCTACATGCTCATAAGCCTGGCCCAAGGCTTTTACAAATGCTGCTTTTTTGTAAGGGTCGCCGCTTAAAAAATCTGATAAATCAACAACAGGTATAGACATAGTAAATTTTTATTATTAAAGACAAACGATGGCAAATACAAAGGAACAAAATAAGATGCATAAGTAGCTGCTGGAATAGAAGAAGGAGAAGTATTTTCAATAAAATTCAGTCACTCTTTTTGATAAAATTAATTAAATTTTTTTCGAAAAATTATTTACCCGGCAGCATTTCAGGTATTTGGCTTCCGTTGCGTCGCACTCTTGTACAGTTGTATTTCAAATTTACATGTAGCAAAACTGTCGCGAAAATCAGAAAATAAAAAAGGCGTGAAACCTTTAATCCTAGCTAAATATACCGTTAACGCTTGCAGTTAAAATAAATAAAAAATTGTTTAAAGAGCCCTGCCTATATGGCTTTATAAAAAAATATGCTAACAATTGATGCTATTGCAATTTGCTGTAATTTCACGCCTCATTTGTAGAAAGATAAAATGCAGATGAATGGTACACCGCATTTCCGCTGCTGATAAGGGATATGGTGTACAAGTGTGCGACGCAACAGAAGCTACATGATTGTTCTGTTGCCGGGCTCAAAGAAAAAAATTATAATTATAAAACCAGCCTGCCGGCAGTCGGGTTGTAATTCTACTATTATTTATGGCAGAAGTGATTTTAATGCCCCGTTTAAGTGATACCATGACTGAAGGCGTAATAGCAGCATGGCATAAAAAAGTGGGCGATACAGTTAATAAGGGAGACCTGCTTGCCGATATTGAAACAGACAAAGCTACCATGGAACTGGAAAGCTACCAGCAGGGAACACTGCTGCACACGGGTGGTGTTTCGGGCGCAAAGCTGCAGGTAAACGATTTGCTCGCCATTATAGGTAAAGCCGGGGAAGATGTGAGCACTTTGATTGCAGCTCATGCCGGTGGAGCGGCACCAGCTGCTGAAACCGTAACAAAAGAAGGCGAAAAAAAGGAAGAGATGCCGGCTGTTAAAAAAGAAGAAGCCTCACCGGCAATAGATGTTTCTGCAATGGAAGAAGTGGTATTAATGCCCCGTTTAAGCGATACTATGACAGAAGGCGTTATTGCCGGCTGGCAGAAAAATGTAGGGGATACTGTAAAGAAAGGCGATGTACTCGCTGACATTGAAACCGATAAAGCTACCATGGAACTGGAAAGTTATAAAGAGGGAATTCTTTTATATCAGGGCGCAAAAGCAGGAGAAAAAATTCAGGTAAACGACCTGTTGTGTATTGTAGGCAAACAGGGTTTTGATGTTGACGCAGTGGTAAACGCATTAAAAGGAGGGGCTGCCAAAGCACCGGCAGCAAAAGCTGACGAGCCCCCGGCAGCTGCAACAGCTCCTGTAGCTACAGCTGCGCCGGTTGCGGTAACTGCGCAACAAGAAGTAATAAACGAAGGAAGAATATTCGCATCTCCTTTAGCAAAGAAAATGGCTGAAGAAAAAGGAATTGATCTGCGCTATGTAAAAGGAAGTGGCGATAACGGAAGGATTACAAAAAGTGATATTGATACATTCGCTTCGCCTGCAGTAAAAGCGGAAACTCCGGTTGTTGCGCAGCCTGCAAAAATTTCTCCACCACCAGCGGCGACTACTGCGCCATCCGGACAAGTTAGTTTTGACGAAGTGCCTGTTTCTCAAATGCGCAAAACCATTGCAAGGCGCTTAAGCGAAAGCTTATTTACTGCACCCCATTTTTACCTTACCATGGTAATAAATATGGATGCCAGTGTAGCGGCCCGTGGTAAAATAAATGAAGTGGCAAAGGTTAAGATAAGTTTCAATGATATGGTTCTTAAAGCTGTGGCAACAGCTTTAAAACAGCACCCCAAAGTAAACAGTAGCTGGCTGGGCGATATGATCCGTTTCAACCATCACATAAACATAGGTGTAGCCGTAGCTGTTGAAGAAGGTTTATTGGTTCCCGTGGTTCGTTTTGCAGATACAAAATCCTTAAGCCAGATTGGTGCTGAAGTAAAAGATTTTGCGCAGCGTGCCAAAGATAAAAAGCTACAACCTGCCGACTGGGAGGGTAGTACTTTCACTATTTCTAATCTGGGTATGTTTGGCATAGATGAGTTTACTGCAATCATTAATCCGCCGGATGCCTGCATACTTGCGGTAGGCGGTATTTCGCAGATTCCGGTGGTAAAAGATGGGGCAGTTGTACCGGGTAATATTATGAAAGTTACGCTAAGCTGCGACCACCGCGTGGTAGATGGTGCAACCGGTGCAGCATTCCTTCAAACTCTTAAAAGCCTGCTGGAAGAGCCTTTGCGAATGTTGGTTTAACTACCAAAGCAAAAGGTTTGTTGAATTTTTTATAAAAATGGGGTGAATTTTTTCACCTCATTTTTTTACAGGTATTTTGAGCCCGGCCATGAATCTACAGGCATCGCCTCTTGCGTCGCACTCTTGTACTTTGGTAACTCTATGCAGCATATTAGGTGCATCGGCTTGCCAAAATGTAGTTTGCATTTTTTATTTTCAACACAAAAATCGGTTTGGATCATGCAAAAAAAAGCGGTTGAAAATTTTCAACCGCTTTTTTAAAATTATATTTTTTTAGCTCTATGCTGTTTCTTCCTGTGCTGGCGGTATAGGTGTTTCAGCTACTGGTGCAGGTGTTTCTACAACTACCTCTGGCGCAGGTGCTGCGACAGGAACTACTTTTTCATTATCCGTTTTTTTCCCCAACCTTGTACTTGCGGCAAGCGTTTTTTCTACAGGCGCTTTTGCTACAGCTTTTTTAGGAACCAGCTTTTTCACCACTTTTTTTGCAGGCGCTTTTGCTGCTACTTTTTTAGGGAACGCTTTTTTTACAGGAGCTTTTGCTGTAACTTTTTTTGGAGCCAACTTTTTTATTACTTTTTTTGCAACTGCTTTCTTAACCCTTTTTTTTATTGAAGCTGTAGCTGCCGCTTTTCTAGGAGCTAACTTTTTTACAACTTTTTTTGCAGCAGCTTTCTTAACCGTATCTTTTGCTGGAGCTTTAGCTGCCGCTTTTTTAGGAGCTGCTTTTTTTGCAGGAGCTTTAGCTGTTATTTTTTTAGGAACCAGCTTTTTCACAACTTTTTTTGCAACTACTTTCTTAATCATTTTTTTAGCTGGAGCTTTAGCTGCCGCTTTTTTCACTGGGCCTTTCACCGCTGCTTTTTTAGCCGGGACTTTAGCTCCTACTTTTTTAGGAGCTGCTTTTTTTACAGGGGTTTTAGCTGCTGTTTTTTTTGCTGCCGCTTTTTTTACCGGTTTCTTTTTATTTGCCTTTGCCATGGAAAGTGGGTTATTTAATTTGATGGATTATTAATGCCTGTCAAGGTAAAAACAGTTTTTTGAATTTCAATGTGATTTACAAAAAATATTTACCATTCGTGAAAATAATTGTATCACGCTACTGTCAACCATAGACTGATATCATAGATCCTACCGAACCAATTACCAGTTTTTAGTTTTAGTTTGATAGCATGCAGCTCTCGGTGATTTTGCAGGCATTTCGTTTTTGCAGAGGGTTGGACAAAGCAATGAAGGGGCGTCAGAAATCTCCTTTTTGCTTATTGCCGGGCCGATCGAAATTACCTGGTACTCCATTTAAATTTCTTAATACCAATGGCAGAAAATAACACAGCATATGCTATTGTAACCAGTAGCTGAACCCATGTGTCGCTGTTCCATGTACCAGGTTCCATGCCCGCACCCAACAAGTGCTTTACTGTGCCATAAGGCGACCAAGTGGCCAATTCTTTCACCTGGTCTCCCAGAATACCAAACTCGCCAAACATACCCACCATAATGAACACAAAATATACCAGCCTTGTTGTAGAGTTTACTGTTTCGGGATTTTGAATAAGCCCAACAATAACCTGGCCCATACCAAGATATACAGCGCCACCCACCAAGGCTGTAATAAAGGAAAGTATATAACCGGCAGGCTCAAGCGTTATATGATCTACATAGTAGCCGGCTAAAAATACGATGAGTGTTAAAAGCAATATCATCATCAGTTGCACGGTAAGCCTGCTGGCCATAATACTCCACGAAGCTACCGGTGCAACACGCAATCTTTGAAAAACCCCTTTATCCCTGTCTCTCGCTATGCTGTTGGAATAACCCATTAACCCAATTGCCATTAGGCCAATAGTTATACAGGCAGATAACGCAAATGCGCCACCAAGTTTATCTATTACATCTTTCCACGAAATAAGAATAATTACCGGCACAAATAAAACAAGTACAAACGAACGCCTGTTGCGCCATTGCGTAAGAAGGTCTGCGCGTAACAAGGATGCAAATACAGTGGATGTTTTTGGTATATTGATTTCCATTTTTTATAATTTTTTTATGAACGAATATCTGTTCCGGTAAGCCCGATAAATACATCTTCCAATGTAATCTTTCCTCTTCTGGATGCTTTTATTACTTCGGAATCATTTCTGTGGCGTTCTATTAAACCCTGTGGCGTATCAATTGCAATAAGTTTGCCGTGGTCAATGATTGCGATACGGTCGCAAACGGCTTCGGCTTCTTCCATTGAGTGTGTAGTAAGAATAACCGCATGGCCTTTTTCCCGCATTGCTTCCATGCGCAACCAAAGCTGCCTGCGGCTTTGCGGATCGAGACCAGATGTTGGCTCATCCAGCAGCACAAGACTTGGATTATGCAGCGTGGCAATGGCAAGCGACACCCGCTGCTGCTGGCCACCGGAAAGCTGTCCATATTTTTTGCTTGCGGCATCGTCAAGCTTTATTGACTCTAATATTGTCTGTAATTTTTCCCTGCGAATGGGAACGCCATAAATGCCGGCGTAAAGCTGAATAATTTCACCCACCTTAAGCTCCGGCTGAAAGCTGGTAAACTGCAGCTGTACACCTATTGCAGCCCTTGCGTGGCGTGGCTTTTCCTGCATTGGGTAACCCGCTACCGTTATGGAACCTGAACGCGGTTTAAGTAAACCTTCCACTGCACTTAGGGTACTGGTTTTACCGGCGCCGTTAGGGCCCAGCAAGCCAAAAATTTCGCCGGGCAGCACGTTGAAAGAAATATCCTTTACGGCCTGGAAGCTACCATAAAAAACATTCAACCCTTCAACCTGTAAAACATAGCTGTTCTGATGATTCATGAAAGTTGTTTTGATTATTGTTTTTCAAAGATGAATGTTAATACGGCAAAAATCAATGAAAAGTAGGCATAGGTATTTTATATGTCGGTTAACATGGCGCAACAGTCGGTAAACGCACTAACATTTTTTCGGGCTGGCTTCTGCCGTATCAACAAAGACTCTGTATGTAACCTTATTTGGTTGCAAGTAACTGCGGAAATTAAAGAAGTATATTTGTTAAGCAAAAGGCAGATAAATTTTTGATGAATCCGGCAGATTAATTTCAAAATAAATAATTTATGAAGCCAATAATAATTTTGCTCGTCATGTTCTCTACCACCACCGCTATAGCACAGAAATATCTTTTCTACCTGCATGGTAAAATTATAGAAGACCAGGGCGCAAATGCCGTTGATAATGTCAATGGCTTTGGCACTTATCAATATCAGGATATCCTCAATACTTTTAGCAATGCAAAATTTACGGTACTCAGCGAGGTTCGCCAGAAAAATACCGATGCAGCAGCATATGCGCACAAAATAGTAAGCCAGATCGACAGCCTTCTTAAAACCGGTGCTCAGCCGTCGAAGATAACGGTAGTCGGCGCTTCCAAGGGAGCAATCATTGCAATGCTGGTTTCATCGTTTTTAAAAAATAAGGATGTAAATTTTGTATTTATGGCAGGCTGCAACCAGAGCGTGCGCCAGCAGTTTCCCGCAATTAAGTTTTGCGGCAACATTCTTTCCATCTATGAAACGAGCGACGATATCGGGCATTCCTGTTTGGCGTTTAAAAATCAAGATTCCTCAAGCATCAGCCACTACAAAGAAATAGCATTAACAACCGGGCTTAAGCACGGCTTTCTTTATAAACCCCTGCCACAATGGATCAATCCCGCTGTTCAATGGGCCAACGGCCGTTATTAATAAAAGAGAATATTAATTAGAGGCAATTTTTTTGAACCCGGCTGAAGATTTTTCATGAGATCGTCTGTTGCGTCGCACTCTTGTACAGTGGGTAATTTTATGGAGCATTTATCACTGCAGAAATTGAATCAAAACTTTGGGTAACCAACTAAGACACTTTGGCTAAAGCCCGGAAGCAATTTTCCTGTTTATAACCCAGGCTTTAAAGCCTGGGTTAAAGAAAATCATTGTTCGGACTTTAGCCAAAGTGTACTTTATAAATATTATTTTGACGCCGGCTAAAGGTTTTTCATAGCAGCGGAGATTGCGCATTCTTGTAATCAGGGAATTTTATGGAGCATTTATCACTAAAGACATTGAATCAAAACTTTGGGTAA
>JBBRDW010000013.1:0-58697 GCA_038203525.1 Chitinophagales bacterium
ATGCTACTAATTGATAATCAAATATTTCCGGTTGTTAACTTATTCAAATATTCGTATAAAAAAACAAATGTAATTTTATTTTCATGTGATAGCTATAGCAAGATGACATTTAACAACCGGTTTGTAATTGCCGGCAGCAACGGCTTGATCCATTTGTCAGTGCCAATTATTAATGGGCGTAATCATCAGGCGCTTTTAAAAGACGTAAGAATCTGTTACCAGGAGAAATGGCAAACGCGGCATTGGCGAACCCTTGTCTCCTGCTACAGCAAATCACCCTTTTTCGAATACTACCGGGATTCCCTGGAAACTTTTTTTATTGACAAACCAAATTTTCTGTTTGACTTTAATCTCGCTGTTCTTTACTGGTTAAAACAGGTTTTAAAATTTTCTACAGAGATTACTGTGTTGGAAACATTGGATAATTTACTGCCGGGTGAAGAAATTGAGGATCTGCGCAATAAATGGTTGCCTAAAAACTTTCAGTCGGATGTTTCCAGGGTTTATTACCGGCAGGTATTTGAAGAAAGAATAGGGTTTCAGCCAAATCTCAGTATTTTGGATATGCTTTTTAATATGGGGCCACAAACGGGTGCAATTTTAAGTAAGGATAGTTAGGGTGGCAAAATGCGAGTGCCACAAGGTTATTATATCTTTAATTATGTTGATATTTAATTAATTAATAAGATTAATTTATAAAAATATACCAGTTTAATGGAGAGTAGAACAGCTTTAGTGTAATCATATTCATCATTTTTTTCAGGCAGTTTACCCCAAATAAAAAAGAGCCTGAAAACAGGCTCTTTCTATCTAACAAAGTTTTTTGTTATTGCGGTTAAATACTACCAGCGGTTGTTGTTAGAGAAAGACGGCTTTCTTGCAGGGCGGTCTTCTTTAGGCCTTGCCTCGTTTACTTTAATTGCACGTCCATCAACTGTTGCGCCATCCAATTCTTTGATAGCCTTCTGAGCGCCTTCATTGTCGCTCATTTCAACAAAACCAAAACCACGGCTGCGGTTAGTGAATTTGTCCATGATAACTTTTGCAGATGTTACTTCTCCGTACTCTGCGAAAAAACCTCTTAAGTCTTCGTCTTGTACAGCGAAGCTTAAATTTGAAACATAAATGTTCATTCTTAAATGATTAAATAAATTAAAATGCTTGAGACAACAGACCTAACGAAGACTAACTATCAGCTGAAAACGCTTAGCAGAAAAATCATTCACTTAACTCTAAAACTCAAATTAACGGTGCAAATGTAGCAGTTAAATGCAATACACAAATTTTTATTTTTATTGATAAGCTTAAGCTGCATTTTGTCGCCCCATGTTATGCAGTAAAAGTGTGCGACGCAACCGGGGTTTAATAGTACCACCAAAGGCGGGATCCAAAAAATCTATACCGCGGGCTCCTGCTGACTCAGGCAATGAAAACTGCCAAGCCCCCATATTATTTCCACCGAATCTATACCCACTACCTCCCTGCCCGGGAAACAGCTTTGAATAATTTGCAGCGCTTTATCGTCCTTGCCGCAACGGAACGTTGGTACAATTACGCTTTTGTTGGCAATATAAAAATTGGCATACGATGCCGGCAACCGCTGATCTTCGTGCACCACAGCATCGGGCATGGGTAGCTCCACAATGTTTAACTGGCTGCCGTTTAGCAAACGCATCTGTTGTAACTGTTTCAGGTTATGTTGCAGCAGGCCGTAATTCTCATCGTTCTTATTTTCTTCAATTACCGTTATTACGGTGTCTTCGTTTACAAAGCGTACGGTATCGTCAATATGCCCATCGGTGTCGTCGCCAATAATGCCTTCGTCAACCCAAAGCACCTGGTCAACGCCGTAATAGTTCATCAGGTAATTTTCTATCTGCTGCTGGTTAAGGTGCGGGTTACGGTTGGGGTTAAGCAAACAGGCCGTGGAGGTGAGCACCGTTCCCTTACCATTAAACTCCACAGAGCCACCTTCCATTACAATGCCTGGATAATAAACCGGCAGTTTAAAATGTTCCGAAATACGGGTAGGTATTACATCGTCAAGATCAAAAGGCGGGTATTTGCCGCCCCAGGCGTTATAGTTCCAGTCAACAATTACTTTCTTTTCAGCCGCAGCGGGGTTTATTAAAAATGCAGGACCATGATCCCTGCACCAGGCATCGTTGGTGGGGTGCATGAAAAAATCCACATTATCCAAATCAACCCCCGCCTGTACCAGGTGCATTACGGCAAAAGCCTTTAGCGCCCCGTTGTTTACATTAATACAAACCCTTTCGCCACGGGCAAGCTCTTTTACAAACTGACTGTAATAGGGAAAAATTGCCTCAATCTTTTCTGGCCAGGATGCCTGTTTATGCGGCCAGCTTAGCCAGGTAGCCCTGTGGGGTGCAAATTCTGCTGGAAAATAATAGCCTGCCTCTTTGGGGGTGGTTACTGGTAGCATCATTTAATCTTCGTCTATATATCGTTTTGTAATAGGCTGGTACGAGTCAATTCTTCTGTCGCGTAAAAACGGCCAGTGGGTACGGTACCGGTCGCTTGCTGCAAGGTCCAGCTCGGCTACATGCACTTCTTCCTCACTATGCGATGCTTTGTATAGGATTGTTCCAAATGGGTTGGCCACAAAGGAGCCGCCCCAGAACTGCATATAACCGTCCTGCTCAAAACCGCAGCGGTTAATGCTAACTACATGCACGCCGTTTGCAACGGCATGGCTGCGCTGCATGGTTTGCCAGGCATTGTATTGCTCCGTGTTGGTCGCTTCGTCCTGAGTTTTATGCCAGCCAATAGCCGTAGGGTAAAACAAAATCTCGGCACCCATCAGCGCTGTTATTCGCGATGCTTCGGGATACCACTGATCCCAGCAGATAAGCACGCCAATGGTGGCAAATTTTGTTTTAAATACTTTATAACCCAGGTCGCCGGGCGTAAAATAAAATTTCTCGTAATAGGCCGGGTCGTCTGGTATGTGCATTTTGCGGTACTTGCCCAGGTAGCTGCCATCCGCATCCAATACAGCGGTAGTATTGTGGTAAAGCCCCTGCGCTCTTTTCTCGAACAGGGAGGCAATAATTACCACGCCAAGTTCGGCAGCAAGATTACCCAGTGTATCGGTGGACTGTCCCGGAACCGCCTCTGCAAGGCTAAAATTATCGTAGTCTTCCACATCGCAGAAATAAAGCGAAGCAAACAGTTCCTGCAGGCAAACGATTTGTGCACCTGCCGCCGCTGCCTCTCTTATTTTAACCACCGCATTATTAAAATTGGCAGCTTTATCTGCCACGCAGTTCATTTGAACCAGCCCTACTTTTACTTTAGCCATAGCATTTTTTTATAAGGATGCGAAAATACAGTAAATCGCGAATGTGCAGAACAGCGCCTTAATCACCAAATTATCAAATAAGCAAATCTTTAAAACTTTTTGGGCCCGGCACTATATCTTCATTGATCGTCCCTTGCGTCGCACTCTTGTACTTTTAGGAATAAAATGCAGCTTTTACCGTGTTTTAGATTACATTTTCTAAAAAGTTGTTATCTATAATACTTATGGCATCCCTTAAATAGCTTACTGTTTCACTATCAGCACACAAAAAACTGTTCTGCCTGCTGTTGCCTCTGTTATGCGTTCTGTCGGCACTGTTCTGCGGTCTGTTCACGCCGCTCTGTCATCTGTCGGCAATGTTATGTGTTCTGTACGCGATGTTCTGCCTTCTGTCGCTGCTGTTCTGTCATCTGGCGGTTTTGTTCTGTTATCTGGCGGCGCTGTTCTGTTATCTGCCGGCACTGTTCTGCCTTCTGCCTGGTTTGTGCTGCCTTTCAATGATATGCTATTATAGGCGCAGCCCAACGGCGCCATGAAAACCGAACGTACAAGGGAGTGACACAAGCGGCGATGCCATGAAAAACCTAAGCGGGTAACCTAAAATAAATAACAAAACACCTGCTAAACAGCGCGGAGGAAATGAATTGGAACAAGCGTAGTAAGCCCGATTAAGCGATGCGCAAAATGGGCAAATACAAAATGCCCCGCTTTATGGTGCTTAACTTTTAATAGACAGTTAATATAAAACAAACAGCACATAACTTTATCTTTACGCAAACTAATTTTAACGGGATTTTTAATATTGCTGTGCAGCATAATTTGCTTATTAAAACTTACCCCATTAATTAATGATTTGTTTATGAGGAAAAAATTTACATACCCCATCTTATTGGCATTTTCAATTTTCACTATAAATAGTTTTGCGCAATCCCCTGTATATTTTTCAAGCGGAAATTATGCAAATCCAAATAGCTTTACCCAGGGAAGTGCAGCGTTGATGGGTACAATTGTTGGTACAAATATTCTCACCACAAATGCTAATGCGACAGGATTTCAATACTTCAGGTTTTACAGTGCAACATCGGGCGGAACCACTTATGAGCCAAATGGCGGAGCCGACATTTTAATAAGCTCCAATACAAGCACAGCATTGCAAGTGACGGGTTCTGGCAAAGCATACTATCTAAATATTGCCAGTGCATCGGATAATATTGTTTTTAAAACAAATGGTTCGGGCACGCCAGGTACTGCTAAATTAGTGGCCTTTCAAATTGCTGGAACCATACAAACTGTTAGTAGCGTAACGCAAAGCCCTACTATTGCAAACGGTGTAAATTCGGGGCAAACTACTACAGTTACTGCAAATCTTTCAGGTTCATTGCCAACTGGGCAAAGTGTTTATTTAAGGTACACCAACAATGGATACGCCACATCTACAGTTGTTCAATTGACTGGAGCAGGCACAACTTATACCGGTACAATACCAGCAGGCACAAATACGGCTTCTGCCAATGTGAGTTATTATGTTTTTACTTCCAATGGAACGGTGGGTAGCGCATCGGGGCCTGCTGCTAATGGCGGAGATGCCGATTTATTTACCATTAATCTAAATAACAATGGTGGCCCTAATTATACCTATACGGTTGGTGCAAGTACCATCACTTACCCTTATGTAACCGCCCAAACCGGCAACTGGACTACTACTACAACCTGGCAGGGAGGAGTTGTACCCCCAACCAGTGCAAACTGGACTATATCAGCAAGTAATACAATTACACTTGATGTAAGCGTTAATGGAGGAACTGGTACAATTAATGGGTCATTAACACAAAATAACAATACAGTATCGCTTGGAAACACAACTGCAATCACAGCAATAACGGTTGCCAATGGTGGTTTGATTACAGTAGGCGCCAATTGTACCACACCTCCATGTTTAAAAGCCACAATGCTAACGGTACAAAATGGTGGCAATTTCACCAATAGTGCGGGTAATGCAAGTGTAGTATTAGTTACCAATTTTAATGTTAATAATGGAGGAATTTATAACCATGATGCTGTAGGTAGTGGGGCTGCTGGTAGTACCACTGATTTTCCTGGGTCTACAACACGAACATTAGGCGCAACGAGCAATGTTAATATTACTAAATGGGGAGTTACTGCGCAAAATCCGCCGGCTTTGCCAGGTATTGCTTACGGGAACCTTCTTTTAAACCCAAGCACAACCTGGTCTGGCTCTATTCAGCAGAGTGCATCAATAACAACTATACTAGGAAATTTGACTATTCAGGCAACCGGAGGTACGACAAGAGAATTTAGATTCACAGGTAATACTGCATTGGCAAACTTAACTATTGGTGGTTCTGTTAGTGTATCAGGTGGTAATTTAACATTCACTAATGGGTCTGGCTTAACTACACTATCAATAATTGGCAGTGTCAACGTTTCAGGAGGTCAGTTAAATTTTTCAACAGGTTCAAGCAGTCCTACTTGTAACATCACCGGTAATTTAATTCAATCAAACGGTATAATTGAGTTTGGATCTAATACAGGTGCAGCAACAATAAATCTTACTGGCAATCTGCAAGCAAGTGCCGGCACACTTCAAACATTGGGCTCAGGTTTTAATGGTCAATTAAATTTTGGGGGTACAACACAATCATTCCAGGCATTAGGAACAAATCAATATGTTGATTTTAATATTAAAAGTGGCTCTACTACAACATTGGCATCATCTGTTTCTTTGTTTGCAAGTACAGGTTTTACAGAAACCGTAAATGTGCTTAGCGGTGGAATTTTAGTTTGCCCATCCGCATTTGCAATTACTGATAATGCTTCATCGGGAACATCAATAACAAATGTGCAATCCGGAGGAACTATTCAAATTGCTTCAACCGGGGGCATAGCATCTTCAGGTGCGACTGGTAATGTGCAAACACTTACAAGAACATTTAATACAGGTGCAAATTATACATATGTTGGAAGTGCCAGTCAGGGGACAGGAACCGGTTTGCCTGCAACTGTAAATAATCTTACCATCAATAACAGTAGTGGTGTTACCGTGACGAATGCTGCCACAACTGTAAATGGTATATTGACACTTACAGCAGGAAAGCTGGTGATGGGCAGCAACAACATTACTGTTGCGGGCTCCATTAGCGGCGGTTCATCGACTGTCTATGTTCAAACAAACAGTACCGGTAAATTAATCCGTACTGTTGCGGGCACTGCTGTTACATTTCCTGTAGGTAATTCAGCGTATAATCCACTTACCATTACTAATACTGGTACTTCAGACAACTTTAGCATTAGGGTGGTAGATGTGGTTACAAGCCCTGTTCCAAATAATGGAACAAAATTGGTAAACAGGTACTGGGGCATCACCGAAGGTACCATTGGCGGAAATAACTTACTTTTTGTAGCGCAATTTAATGCCGGTGAACCCAATGCAAATTTTGCTGCAGGCACCACCGCCAAACAAGGCTTGTATTCCAGCGGAAGTTGGGTAGAACAACTTGCCTCTGCTTCCGGCGTCGACCCCGTTACATACACCAATACCACTAATTTTACACCCTCCACGTTAATCAGCGAAGGCTTTTTGGGTTGTGGTAAAGATGATGGATTTTTAGGGGCATCCAACATTGCACTATCGTCAGCTAATCCTTCTGTACCCGTTGCAAATATTCAGCAAAACACAACAAATAATGTTATCTACAAATTGCAGTTGGATGTAACTATCGGCAGCACTACTTTAACTGGTTTAAATGTAACTACAACGGGTAGTTATGTTTCAGCAGATGTTACCAATCTCAAGTGCTGGTATTCAACTTCGTCAACATTCGCAACCGGCACCAGTACACTTTTATCAACGCTAACTACGCCGGGGGTTGCTGGAGCTAAAACATTCCCATCGTTTACCACACAATCTATACCTGTAAGTACAGCGTATCTATACATTACTTCAGACATTCCCTGTGCTGCCACTACAAGCAACACTATTTTAATAAGTGCAATTGCAACTGCGGATATCAGTTTTTCAAATGGCGCTAAATCAGGTACAACGTCTGCTTCAGGAACGCAGACAATAACCACAGCAACACCCATTGATGTAACAGGCGCCAGTGTTACACCAGGCAATGGACAGTTAGTTGTAAGCTGGTCTAATCCTTCATGCTACGATGAAATAATGGTAGTAGCCACTGACAATGCAGGCGTAACAACAGTCCCAACGGGTGACGGAACGTCCTACACCGCAAGTTCGGTATATAATGATGGAACTAATTTCATTACGGGTTATCCAAATGAATTTTGTGTTTATAGGTCGAATAGCACCACAGTCACCATTACTAATCTGATAAATCTTACAACATATCAATTAAAGATTTTTGTAAGAAAAGGAACAAGCTGGAGCGCTGGTTTCAGCCTACCACCAGCCACACCTGCCAGTTCAACTGCCACTGCTTATTATCGGTCCAGGCAAAACGGAAACTGGAGTGATTTTAATACATGGCAAATTTCTATTGACTTTGGAGCTACATGGAATTCTGCGGTTTCAGGGCAATATCCCAGCAGCTCAACTACAGATGTAACTGTACGGGCACACACCGTTACTTTGAATGCTTCAGGTTATACTTTAAGAAATCTCACTATTAATTCCGCCGGTAAGTTGTATTGCAATACCAATACTTCAAACAAATATTTGAATGTTTATGGTGATATTACCTGCGATGGTACGGTAGGAAATTTGGCCACCCCTGATGACATTTCGTTTAATATAGAAGGGACATCCTGTACGCTTTCAGGTGCCGGTAATTTTGCCTGCAGCCGCATAAGGAAAAATGCAGGAACAAATCTCACCACTGCATTCATCGTTAATATGGATGTTAATACATATTGGTCAGGTACCCAATTGTATAACAACTATACCGGCAGCGCAAATGCTTTTAATGTTACAATTAATTCAACTAAAACATTCACCTGTAACAACGGGGGCAGTGTGGCGATTGACGGCTCAAACGGTGCTGCTTTTGGAAACAGTTATGGTACTTTTACGGTTAATGGTACGCTTACGATACCTGGTACACTTTATCTTAGTACTAATAATACAAATACCCTACATTCTTGTAAAATTGCAATTGGATCAACAGGAATAATTAATGCAGCATCAATAAGTGCAGCAGCTAGCGGAGCTGCAACACATACATTGGTAATTAACAACGGCGGCTTATTAAATATAAACGGCACAGCTGCTTTTACCATTTTCAACGCTTTAAACAACGTTAATACTTTAATTGCCGGTTCCACTGTTGATTATTCCTTTGCCGGATCGCAGCCAATAGAGGCAGGTTTAAGTTATAGTAATCTCACCCTTTCAGGAAGTGGCACAAAAACAGCTAATGGAAATGTAGCAGTGGGCAATACTTTCACTTTGAATGGAACAGCTAGTTATAGACAAACTGGTTTAACAACAACTATTGCAAGTGGTGGCACCTTTTATGGAGGTGGAGGAAGTATCGCATCTGGTACGGCTGGCGGAACGGTAAGTTTTGCTGGAACAGGTACTATCAGCGGCACAAATACGGTTTCTTTTTATAATCTAAATATAAACAGCGGTACAGTAACGCAGAGCCTGAATAATAATACCGCAACCAACCTGAATCTTGTTGGCGGGCTATTTTCTGTTGGAACAGGTAACCAGTTTAATATTGCAAATACCGGTACCATTGTGTCAACCAATGGCGATTTTGCTTCAGGATCAGCGGCTGGAAATATTTCTTTTATAAGTGTAGGTACAGTTACAGTAGCTGCTGGTAAAACTTTAAATTTTTATATTGTTTATCTACCAGCATTAGGTTCTGCTAATTCACCTAATGATGTAAATTTCGGCAGCACTGGTACGCCTGTAATAAATAACAGCCTTGTGATTAATATATTCCGTTTTGTAAGTTCGTATGGCCCTGCTTATGCAAGCGGTTCTACACTCATTTATAATACAAGTGGATCATATAACCGAAATTTTGAATGGTCTGCTACCGCCGCTGGTACAGTAGGAACCACCAGGGGATATCCCTATAACATCATTGTACAAAACGGCACCAGTTTCGATGTAAGTGCCAATATTTCCGGAAATGCACCCTGTGCCGGTAACCTGAGTTTGGGCAATGCTACAAGCACAGGTTCAGTGACAATGAATGGAATGACCAATACCCTGATTATAGGTGGTAATATAAACATCGGCAGCACATTCGGAACTACCAGCACACTAACGCTGTCTTCCGCTTCGGGGGGGGATCTTTAC
This sequence comes from Chitinophagales bacterium, assembly GCA_038203525.1. GTDB lineage: Bacteria > Bacteroidota > Bacteroidia > Chitinophagales > Chitinophagaceae > Limnovirga. Next base: position 9,624 of record JBBRDW010000013.1, read on the forward strand.
GTTGGGGGTAACTGGAGCCGTACTTCAGCCGGTATTTTTGCCCCAAATAACCGGGCGGTTTTTTTCAATGGTAGTTTAAATGCAGACCAAACCATCACGGTTACTGCAACGGGAAGCAAAGAGACTTTCCCTTATCTGAGGGTCTCTAAACCGGATAATTTTAATATTAAACCCGTAAGCACAGATATTGATATTACGGGTGGCAATGCTGGTGGCAATACCCTTGAGTTACTATACGGCGGCATTGACCTTAATGGTCGTATAATAACTTTTACTTCTTACAACGGCGGTATAAATAATTTTGCCATTGATGCTACCGGAGCCAGTCTTACCAGGCAGATAACCAGCAGCACAGGAACAGGAACATTTGCATTTACCCATAGCGATGCATCCGCACAAACAGCCGTCATCAGCCGTAAGACGGCCACCCTATCTCTTTTGAATTATAGTTCAGCAGTCAAAGTAACTTTAGCGGCTACAGGCGCTGGCAATGGCGGTGTAAATTTTGGGAGCGGCCTTACTACCATTGGCGGTACGCTGCAGATCAACAGCAAAGGATTTGTAAATACCAACCCACCCACTTATGCAACAAATTCATTGCTTCAATATAACACGGGCGGCAGTTACCTGCGCTTTAACGAATGGAACAATACATCAGGTAATCCAGGTTATCCTTATAATGTACAGATATCAACAGCGGGCACCATTTTTATACCTGCGGGCACCTCAAATGCTTATGATGCAACATCGCTGAACATGGCGGGAAACCTAACCATAGACGCAAGCTGTGGGTTTGACATGACCAATGCTAATTTAAGTAATATGACCGTTCCTTTAACCGTGGGCGGTGATATTTTGATCAATGGTTCCTTATCAGAATCTCAGTCCACAGGCGGCGATATTAGCTTAGCCGGAAACTGGACCAACAATGGAACATTCACGCCCTATAGCAGAAACGTAACGTTTAACGGAACTTCATCGTTGGTAACACAAACCATTGCCGGCAGCAATTCCACTACTTTTTATGATCTTACCAACAGCAACACTACTGCGGTAAGTGTAACACAGGGTAACGATGCAACTGTAAGCAACGCCTTTACGCTAAACACAGGCAGTAATCATTCCATTAACGGCAATACGTTAACATTGAATGGAACAATCACCGGTACCGGAACAATTACTGGTTCATCAACCTCCAATCTCACCGTAGGCGGCACGTCGGGCGGTAGTGTTGGAACCCTGACTTTTAAAACAACTGCAGCAGCGAATTATACACTTAACAATTTTACTTTGGGCAGGTCCGGAGCAAGCCCCGGTGCCACGATGGGCAGCAATCTTATTGTTGGCGCAACGGCGGATATTACCAATACCGGCAGCGCGTTAACCATTGGCGCCAATACACTTACCCTATTTGGTACCATTGCAGGTTTGGGTACACTTACCGGTTCTTCCAGTTCTAACCTTACTGTGTCGGGCAGTACTGGAGGTAGTGTAGGTACGCTTAATTTTACAACCGGTGCACAAACGCTTAATGATGTTACAGTCAGCCGTTCAGGATCAGGTGCAAATGCTACACTGGGTGCTGCACTAACAGTTGGCGGCATCTTCAGTAATCCAAATTCCACCACCACATTTACCATTGGCGCCAATACCTTGTCACTTAATGGTACCGTTAGCGGCAGCGGTACATTTACGGGCGGTACAAGTTCCAATTTAACCATCGGCGGAAGTTCGGGTTCTACCCTCGGTTCCCTTTATTTTACTGGTGGTGCTCAATCGCTCAACACACTTACAATCGACAGAGTTGCTGCCGCTACTGCAGCAGCCGTTGCTAACAGTAATACACTCACCGTTTCCACGCTTACCCTTAAGAATGGTATTCTTGCTACCGGAGATAACCTGTTTACGGTTACCAGCGTAAATGGTACAGCCCCGGCTGTTTCTGCCTGGGTTGCCAATACACCTGAAACAAGTCTTAAACAAAGTTTTGTGGCGCTTTGCGATGCATCTGGCACGCCTGTTAGCGATACAACAGGCGCGAAGGGTTTCCGTATAAACGGCATTGGCACCACCGATATTTTTGTGCCGATCGGGTATAATCTGACAAGTAGCCCCAACAGACTTACTCTGAGGAATAACACCACCACAACTGATAACTATACCATTGTTTTACTAAAAGGCGATATCGGTGGCACACCATTGTTCAGGGTAAACCGCATTTGGCATATTAAGAAATCCGGCAGTGGTGCAAGTAATGTCAGCATGAAGCTTTATTTCATCAGAAAAAATTCTGGCTACCCTGGTTCGCAGGATGAGGTAGAAAATGGATTTATTTACAATGATGCAAGGCTGTTACACCGCATCGGTGCTTACCCAACTTTTGGCTTTGCCAATACTTCAGGTGGTGGTACAAATGGTGCAAACGATGTAATAGATTTCATCGTTGGGTCAGCGGTAAATACAGAAGTATATGCTGCTTACACATATGGCAATAGCGGCGATAATACCAATTCGCAGACTGCCAACGGCATTACAGATTTTTCCGGCCTTGCCAATTTCTCCATTGCCAATGTAGCCAATATTATACTGCCCGTTAACATCGTTAGTGTAAAAGCTTACGAACTAAACAAGACCGTAAAAGTAGACTGGACGGCCCTTACAGAGATAAATGTTGCCCGCTACGAAATAGAGCGCAGTACAAATGCTGTTGACTTTAAAGCTATTGGTACAACACCTGCCGCAGGTAGCAACTCAGTATCTCGCCAATATGGTTTTACTGATGCAGCACCCTTGCAAGGCTATAATTTTTACCGTATAAAAGCAGTTGACAATGATGGCAAAGCGTTATACAGTAAAGTGGTTTCGGTAAATATAAACGGTGAAAAAGATTTAATAACTATTTATCCTAACCCGGTAAAAAACAGGGCAGCAACGGTTCAGTTTAATGGTGTGCCACCTGGCCGCTATAATTTGGTATTGTATGATATGGCAGGGAAAAGCCTTTTGCAGAAAATAATTCGACATCCGGGTGGCACGGTATCTTACCCGTTAAACCTGCCGTCTTCTTTTGCAAATGGCATTTACCCGATTACTATTTCGGGCGGTAAGATTAGGATTGAAAAAAGCCTGGTGATAGAGTAGTAGTACAACGTAATAAACTTAGATGGCAAAAGGGCTGCACAAAAAGCTATTCTGTTCTTTACTTTTTTGAATTGATACAAAAAAAGTCAAGAAAGAAAAGATATACAACACTTTTCTTTCTTTTGCCCTGATTTAGCTTTTGTGCTACTGTAGATTGAGTAATTGTACATTAATCAGCATTGCACTTGCCTACTTGGCGCCGTTGACAATCTTTTTTTAAGCTAAAATATTTTTTCCTGAAAAAAATATGCTAATCATCAGCTTACCCCATTTGTAACAGCTTCTTTATAAATTTTAGCAACCAGTCCCTGCAATACTTTTCCAGGGCCTGCTTCTGTAAAGATTGTTGCGCCATCGGCCACCATTGCCTGTATGCTTTGGGTCCATCTAACCGGGCCCGTTAATTGTGCTATCAGGTTTTGTTTAATTTCAGCGGCTTCTGTTACTGCTTTTGCCACCACGTTCTGGTAAACAGGACAGGTGGGGGTATTAAAAACAGTAGCTTCTATAGCTGCAGCAAGTTCTTCTTTTGCCGGTGCCATCAGTGGTGAGTGAAAGGCGCCGCCAACCGGCAAAACCAATGCACGTTTTGCACCCGCGGCTTTCATTCTTTCGCAGGCAATTTCTATACCTTTTAAAGAACCGCTTATTACCAGTTGTCCCGGGCAGTTATAATTGGCAGCAACCACTATTTCTCCCGTTTCATTTTGCACGGCTGCACAAATTTCTTCTACTTTCTCATCTCCCAAAGCAAGCACTGCGGCCATGGTAGAGGGGTTAAGCTCACATGCTTTTTGCATTGCCTTTGCACGTATGCTCACCAGTTTTAGAGCATCTTCAAAACTTAAACAACTATTGGCAACCAATGCCGAAAACTCGCCCAGCGAATGCCCCGCAACCATATCTGGTTTTGCATGCTGCAATGTATTATAAGCTACTACGGAATGTAAAAAAACAGCTGGTTGCGTTACATTGGTTTGTTTCAATTCCTCCTCCGTACCGCCAAACATGGTATCGCTTATATTAAAACCAAGAATTTCGTTTGCCCGGTCAAAAAGCTCTTTTGCAAGGGGATTGGTATCGTATAAGTTCTTACCCATTCCGCTAAACTGCGATCCCTGTCCGGGGAAAATAAATGCATGTTTGCTCATAAACAGAAAATTTAGGCTTCAAAAATAAGGTTAGTTGGGTTTAATTCTTGGGTTTTCAAAAAAGCTTTGCGAGGTTTAATATTTGGGATTTTTTTTGGGCCCGGCATTGGTTTTATATGGCATCGTTCCTTGCGTCGCACACTTGTACTGCAGGGTAGGAGGCAAGGAGGCAACAAGGCAAGGAGGCAACAAGGCAAAGAGGCAAGGAGGCAAGGAGGCAACAAGGCAAAGAGGCAAGGAGGCAAGGAGGCAAAGAGGCAAGGAGGCAACAAGGCAAAGAGGCAAGGAGGTAAAAATGTAATGAAGAGCGGATTTGCGGATTGGTGGATTAATTATTTAGTCGCTGGTTTATAAATTAGATAATTTGCTAATTCGCTGATCCGAGAATCTAAAGTACAAGTGTGCGACGCAAGGAACGATGCATAGGGTAACTTTAGTTGGGCTCAAAAAATCAACTCACTTTTTAGTGAACGGAAAATAATAAATGAACAAAAACAATCATTATTTTTTTCTTTAACTTGAGCTGAAAAGATATGGCAAAAACGATCAATTGGGGTATCCTTGGCTGTGGCCGCATTGCCCGTAAATTCGCCGCAGACCTGCGTTTGGTGGAAAATGCAGAACTCGTTGCCATAGGTTCGCGTAACATTGAGAACGGGGCATTGTTTGCAAAGGATTTCCAGGTAAAAAATATTCACAATACTTATGAGGCATTGGCCGCAGACCCTGAAGTAAATGTTATTTACGTTGCTACGCCGCATAACCTGCACTATGAAAATACGATGCTTTGCCTGCAGCATAAAAAGGCCGTACTGTGCGAAAAACCTTTTGCCATCAATGCTAAACAGTCTGCAGCAATGATTGCTTTGGCAAAGCACCAAAATGTTTTTTTAATGGAGGCGTTATGGTCGAAGTTTTTGCCGCACTATAAAAAGATGCAGGAGCTAATTAAAGCCGGAGCGATTGGTGAAATAAAAAGTGTGCTGATACAGTTTGGGTTTATGCCGCCAAAACCACCTGCGCCAAGGATTTTTGATCCGGCGCTTGCCGGCGGTACCATGCTGGACATTGGTATTTACAATGTATTCTTTGCGCTGAGTGTTTTGGGGAAACCTGATTTTATTGATGCAGCTATGTCGCCCGCTTCTACGGGAGTTGATGAGCAATGTGCAGTTACCCTGCGGTACAACAATGGTGCTTTGGTACAACTTTTTTCAAGCTTTGCATCCAACCTGGTAACAGAGGCCTATATAAACGGAACGGGGGGAAGAATAAAACTGGGCCATCGTTTTTATGCTCCGGAAACAACGATGGAATATTATTCTGAAAAGAAGGGTGGGGGCGAAATAGTTGAAATAGAAAAGGAAGAGGGCTGGGGCTATCAACATGAAGCCAGGCATGTTGGCGAGTGCCTGAATAGCGGCCTTAAAGAAAGCCCTGTTATGGGTTTTAGCGATACGATGCTTTTGATTGAAACCCTTGATGCAATAAGGATGAAAGCCGGAATTATTTATGATGCTGACAGATAGGAGGCGAATACCGGCACCTGTTTTATACGGTGAAATTGTTACTTGCATAAAAAGCTAAACAGGATTTTAGCTTGGAATTAACCTACCTGGTAACCTGTGTTGTAATGAATAAAAAAAGGGCTCATTTTGAGCCCTTTTAAAAAGTTGTTATATTAGAATATTACCATCTTTTATTTTCTGATCTTCCGCCGCCGCCACGGTTGTAGCCGCCACCGCCGCCACTTCCACGATCTTCTCTTTCTCTTGCCACAGAAACAGACATTGCACGGCCTTCAACTTCTTTGTTGTTAAGTGCAGCCATTGCTTCTTTGCCTTCAGCTTCTGATGACATTTCTACAAATCCAAAACCGCGAGACCTGTTGGTCTCCCTGTCCATAATAATTTTTGCAGAAGATACTGCGCCAAATTTTGCAAACAAGTTTTTTAAGTCTTCTTCTGTTGTGTGAAAACTTAAATTCGAAACATAAATGTTCATAAATCAATAATTAAATAAGAAATTAAAAATAAATACCAATGATTTAAACAGGAAGCAATAAGTAGCGGAGGTAAAACATTACTAATAACGAAGTAAAAATTTCTATCAATCCTATACTGTGTGCTTACACAGCTTTTATCAAGGGGCGAAGATAGAGTAATAATCCACAATACAGTAATTTTTATTTATCTGGTAATATTTTAGAAGGAATGCTGAAATAGGCAGTTAATAAATTTCCTTATTTCGTTATTATTATTTTTGTATCTTGCTTTACAGCTTTAACATTAAAAAATTAATTGAATGATCAAATTGCAGGTTATCGGACATCTTGGTAAAGATTGCGCTGTAAATACAGTGAACGGAAAAACCGTGATTAACTTCAGCGTAGCGCATGCTGAAAAGTTTAAAGACAATACAGGGGCGCAAAAAGATAGAACCATTTGGGTAGAGTGCGCTTACTGGACGGACAGAACCGCAGTGGCGCAATATCTTAAAAAAGGAACGCAGGTTTATGCGGAAGGTAACCCGGACGTAAGGAATTATACCACTCAGGATGGAAGGCAGGGAACTTCTCTTACGTTGCGGGTAATTAGCGTGCAACTACTTGGTGGTGGCCAGGATAGAGGTGGTGGTGATACTTCGACACCTTATTCACAGCAGCAAACGTCGGAGTCCGACGCATCTGCTGGGGGAGCTACTAATGAAGTTTCTGAGCCGTCGGATGATCTTCCATTTTAAGAGGATGGAGGTTTTTAATGAAAACGGACAGATGCAGGCATCTGTCCGTTTCTATTTCGGGATTAGAATATTAAAACTAAACTGGAAATACATTTCACAAAAGCAATCCTGTGATTTACTTTTTTGTCTTAAAAAAATAATAGAAAAAGGCAAGAAAGAAAAGTTACACAACACTTTTCTTTCTTTCGCACTGATTTAGCTTTTGAACGGCTTATAATTGGGCAATTGAAAATTAATGTGCATTGCAATGCCTAAGCCAATACCTCAATATTTGTAATTCAAATTATTTTTTATAAAAAACCAATACAACCAGGCGCGCCGCAGCGGCATTTTAATTTTCCGTCATGGTGCGTTTGCCCATAATTACAGGTTATTTCTTCTCCTTTTTTTATAAGCTTTAAGGCATAGAACTCAACCCTGCTATAGCATACGCGCATATATGTATTTGGTTTGCAGGAATGATTTACATAGCGTAATTCATTCGATTCTATACTTGCATCTAATGCACGTCCATCACCAAATTCAACCATTGCTACACGCTTTGTTTGCCTTGCCCGGCGCCTTGCTTCCTTTAAACTGATTATTTCTCCGCCAAGATTACCAATCTTCTTTCGGGCAGAAATCTTCTTTAAAGCAAAGGCTCCTTTGCCATCTATTTTGCTTGCCTTATTTTCTATAAGCAGGTGCAGGATCATGTAGTTGCCGCGTAGGTTTTATAAAGTGTGATGATAGTAAAATTAAAAATGATTTTATCAATATTTCTTATGTTTACCAAACTGTTTTTGTAAATATCAAATATCGGGTATGGAGGTATTTCAGGTTATATACAATGAATTTATTTCTTTTCTGGGCATTGGGCATTGGCTCGAAATGTTTAGATCAGGCGACTACAGTTCATTAAACACATTGGATGGTATTACTTCGTCGCTGTATCCACTGATTCCTTTTCTTTTAATTATTGAAATAGTACGCGGCATTATTCATAAACGATTCAGCCTAATTAATTATAAGGTTACCTTTTTTATTTATGTGTTCAACAGTTTTGTTTCCAAATTTATTTCTATTGCGGCTGTTGCTTTTTGTATTGGCCTTTTTGAAAAGTTTGCAATTATTAAAACAACGTTTACCTGGTATTGGCTTATTTATGGATATATTGTTTGGGAGTTTGCCCATTTTATTTACCATTATCTCGGGCATAAGGTAAGGCTTTTTTGGTGCCTGCATTCAACACATCATGCGCCCCAAAGCATGAATCTTTCTGTAACCTATGCTCATTTTTTTCTGGAAGGGCCTTATGCCGATATTATACGCACGTCCATCTGCATTTTACTTGGTGTTAATCCTCCACTGTTGTTTTTTATAATGTTTATAGATGGCACATGGGGTGCGTTTATTCATGTAGGCGAAAATATTCTTAAAGATGGGCGTATGGGGTTTATGCGCCATATTATTCTTACCCCCTCTCATCACCGAGTTCATCATGCAAAAAATCCTTTGTACATGGATACCAATTTTTGTAACCTCCTGAATATATGGGACAGGGTTTTTGGAACCCTGCATCATGAAAAAATGGACATGCCGCCTGAATATGGAATAACCCGTGAAATGAATGTCCATAGTTTTCCTGATGTTTATTTTGGTGAATTTGCTGCGCTGGTAAAAGACATAAAGAATGCTCCAGGCATAAAAAATAAAGCGTTGTACATTTTTATGCCGCCCGGCTGGAGCCACAATGGCATGCACAGAACGGCCAGTGTGATAAGAGCAGAATATTTAAATAAGCAAAGAGCAGTTGATGCTGAATAAAGTTAAACAAGAGTAAGTAGGGAACGAGGCAAGGAGGCAAATAGGGAAGGAGAGAAGGAGGCAAAGAGTTTGAGCAAACTGCTCATTGTTCATTATTCATTGTTAATTGTTCGTTCATGGTTCATTGCTCATAAATGTTCTGAACGTAAAAGAGTGCGACGCAAGGGACGATGCAGATAGAACTAAAAGTTGGGAGCAAAAAATTCTTATTTTTCTAATCAAAAAGATCGGAGGAGAGATAGCGGTCGCCACGGTCGCAGATAATACAAACTATAATGCCTTTCTCTATTTCTTTTGATAGTTGCATTGCTGCATAAACAGAACCCCCGCTGCTCATGCCGCTGAATATGGCTTCTTCGCGGGCCAGCCGTTTTGCCATAATACGTGCATCGGATTCGTCTACTTCTATGATGCGGTCTATGCGTTCTCTTTCAAATATTTTCGGCAGGTAGGCTTGGGGCCATTTGCGTATGCCCGGTATATGAGAGCCATCTGTTGGTTGGCAGCCCACTATTTGCACGTTGTTGTTTTGTTCTTTTAAAAACCTGGATACGCCCATGATGGTGCCGGTGGTACCCATTGCAGAAACAAAATGCGTAACGGTGCCATCGGTATCTCTCCATATTTCGGGGCCGGTGGTGTTATAATGCATTTTAGCGTTATCGGGGTTGGCAAACTGGTTAAGCATGAGGTAACCGCCTTTGGCTACCTGTGCATTTGCATAATCAATGGAGCCTTCCATTGATTTTTCTTTTGGTGTAAGAATAACTTTGGCGCCAAAAGCCTGCATCGTTAAAACTCTTTCTCGGGTTGCGTCTTCGGGCATTACGAGCTCTATTTCTACGTTGTATAAACTGGCTATCATTGCCAAAGCAATACCGGTATTGCCGCTTGTTGCTTCTATAAGTTTTATGCCGGGTTTTAATTCGCCCCTTTCGAAAGCACCTTTGATCATGCCATAAGCTGCGCGGTCTTTAACACTGCTGCCTGGATTATTACCTTCCAGTTTTGCAAAAATCGTAACGTTTTTATTTACAATTACATTCCTCAGTTCTACCATTGGCGTATTGCCAATAAGATCAAGTATTACAGCCATTCCTTAATTTTAAAGTAGTTATTTTTTCAGCCTGCAAGTTCTATTTTAAACAGCAAAATAGTAATGCCGCCATTTTCTATAAACGGAAATTGTATTGATTTTGTTTTCATTATTTTACCCGCAAGCTGTCAGAGGCTTTTTATCGGGCATCATACACAAAGGTATATACGCTGTAACCCATCATGTTGTTTTTAAAGAACAGGTTTACGATAAATTTTGGAATACGCAGTAATCCAAGTTCAATCGACTTTTTTAATGTTGAAACAACTTCCTTTTGCTGGTAGCCATAACGAAGAAAAAGTTCGGCGGGTTCTTGTGCCAGGTCTGCAAAAGTTGTTCCGTTCTCCACCAGCTTTTCATGAATTGGTTTGCTGTATTTTTCAAAAAAATTTTTCTTCATAAGATCGCAAAAAACCACATGTTTGCTAAACATAGTAGTAAGTGTTTTCAGTATTGTTTCTTTCTGTTCATCCGTCAAGTACATTAGTACCCCTTCTATGATGAAAATAACATTACTGTCATTAACATAAGGCAATAATTTGTGCTCAAGTTTCTCTGTTTCAAAATTGATAGCAATCCGTTCAAGTCTGTTGGGACATTCTGCTACAGGCAAAACATTGTTCTTATAACTTATCATGGCAGCTTCGTCAATCTCAACCCAGTTGCCGGTTGTAAACCGATAGGCGCGGCTATCGAGACCAGCACCAATTAATACAATGGTTGTATCAGGCTGCTCCTCCAACAGTTGTTTTACATTCTGGTCAATAATATAATGCCTTGCCGTGTTGCTGGCATTTGGGGCAGTAAAATGTTTAAAATTTTGCCAGTAAATAATGCCATCCTGACCAAGAAGTCTTCTGGCATATTTATCTCCTATCAAAGGCTTGGCAGATTCTGCATCCTGCATTCGAACGCCGCCGCAATAATAGGCTGTTTTTGATACCGCTTTCATTCGTTTATAGGTATTATTAAAAGTTATCTCAAGATATTACTATCCAAGATTTATTGAGTGTTGTATTGGTCTCTTTTTTGCTATTTGCCTACGCGCTCAAGGGGTCTAAAACGCAAAGCACTCCATGTATTGTCAATGGAAATAGCTGATACGGTTGTTATCCCGAAGGCTTCACCGGTTACTCTAATTGTATCCCGGTTAATATCAGTCTTCACTTTTGAAGTGCCCTTTGGGTAAGCGAACCATAAAACACTGTCGGGCTCAATATTTATTAATTGCCTGTTAAGAAAGTCAACAAATTCTTTGTTGTTGTTGATAAAAACCAATGTGTTTGCACTTTTTACTTTTTTTTCAAAGAAATTTTTAAAGCCAAGTGCTCCAAAATCGGCTTGGAAAATTTCAGGTGCATTGATCACAACTGCATCGCTTTTAAACTTTAATTTGTTAATTACTTCCCTCATACTTTTTATATTGAAATGTTAAACCAACGAGCTTGGATTCACGACGTCAAATCTTATTGTTTCTGGTTGATAAATCTAATTACCAACCCGTTGTCATTGTAAAATAATCCCTTATTCAGTTTAATTTTTGTTTCGGCCAATGATTTTTTCATCTGTAATTAATTTTTCCTGTTTATTATTTAATGCAATCATTCCTTTTGTTTAGCCAAAAGCATCGGTATTGTAACGGTAAATTCAATTTAAATGAATTGATAAAGGTTTATAATTAGAGGTGTGAAATATTTGGCTAGGCATCTGATTAAAATAGCATCGCCGGTTGCGGCGCACTTCAATGCAACGGTAACTTAAGCGGCCTCCATTTTAAATTCTTTTAGTTTTTTTTAGTGTAAGCAATTTTAGTTTTCTTATAGTCTTGCTGGTATTGTACTAGGTCTACCGGTTTAAAGTGTTGTTTGTATTTAATCATCTTATAATAGATGGTTGCTTTTTTACTGGCAGTGGCCACGGTGGCGGATTTATGTCCTGCTTTTGTCTTCATTCTCCTAAAGTAATCGCCCAACCAATTATCGCTTTTTTGTAGTTCATTGGCAGCATGGCGAAAGGCCCGGCTGGCTGCATTGGCTTTCTTTTTCATGAGTTTAGTGCTGGTTAGTTTACCTCCGGATATTTTATTGTTTGGGCATAGGTTGAGCCATGATCTAAAATCTGCTTCACTTTCCCATTTGCTAAAGTGTGTTCCTGTTTCTACAAGTATTTCAAGGCCACCTGTTTCACTGATGCCCTATATAGCCAGTACATCCACTCCATAGATCCTTTGCAAATATTCCCGTACATTAAACTTTGGATGGTTTTTATCTTTTTTCTTTTTAACAGGAGATGCCGCAGCGGTGGTCTCTTTTTTAGTTACCACCGGCTCTATGAGGCCTTCATTGCGGCTGGCTTCGCACCCCTGCAACTGTTTTTCTACCACTGCATCGCTCAATGCTATTTGCTGCTGGTAAAATGTATACAGATCCTAATTCTGTTTTAGGGTAAACACAAATGCAATAATATTTTTGAGCCAGGCTGTAGTTCTTTGTGAACCGTTCCTTGCGTCGCACACTTTTACTATTGAAGCTGTTTGCATCTTTCAACAGCCCAAAACATTTAGCTGTTGTAAACCTTGGCTTTGCTCAATGGAATTACAGAACGTACAAGAGTGCGACGCAATAGGCGATGCTCAATGATGTGTAGTTTGGCTAATAAATATTTACCTTGCTAACTGCCTATTTCTGGGTTTTCTTCAGACTGCGGTAGGCGAGTACTGTGCTTAACAATGTTAGCAACGCTGCTGTTAAAAAGGGGGCGCCGGGAAATAGAAAGGGCGCAGCGCTGCTGGTGAAATAGGCAAAAAGTGTGGTCATAATTGGTGGGCCAACGATGGAGGTTGCACTCATTAAACTGGTTAACGCTCCCTGCAATTCGCCTTGTTCATTGGGCGGCACATGACTTGAAATAATGCCTTGTATGGACGGGCCGGCAATGCCGCCAAAAGCATAAGGAACCATAAATGCATACATCATCCAGCCCTGGGTGGCAAAGCCGAATAATAGAAAACCGATGCTGTATAAAAGTAACCCAATATAAACGCTGCGCTCCTGGCCAAGTTTTGGAATAATGATGCGTATAAGGCCGCCCTGAACTACGGCAATCATTACGCCCACAAAAGTTAGAGAGTAGCCAACCAGCGCCGGAGACCAGTTAAATTTTTCCATGTTATAATAAGTCCAGGTACTTTGAACGGCGTGGGCTGAAATGTAAAGGAGTATCAACGAAATTATGAGGCCCGCAAAAGCGGGATATTTTTTTAGCTGAATGATGGAACCCAAAGGGTTTGCACGCTTCCATTGAAATGGACGACGGTTTTCTGTTGAAAGAGACTCGGGCAGAATAAAATATCCGTAAAGCCAATTGAGCAGTGCCAGTGCCGCCGCTGCATAGAACGGAAACCTTGACCCAAAATGCGCCAGCTGACCACCCATTGCCGGACCTATAATAAAGCCCAGGCCAAATGCGGCACCGATCATTCCAAAGTTTTGGGCTCTTTTTTCGGGAGTGCTTATATCGGCAATATAAGCAGAGGCAGTACTGAAACTTGCGCCGGTAATGCCTGCAATAATGCGGCCCACAAAAAGCCACCCGATAGTTGGTGCTACGGAAAGAAAAAGATAGTCAATACCAAATCCAAAAAGCGAGAATAGCAATACGGGCCGCCTGCCATATTTGTCGCTCAGGTTACCCATTATGGGTGCGCACACGAACTGCATAATAGCATAAGCAAAAGTTAGCCATCCTCCATATTGCGAAGCCACACTGAGGTTGCCGTGGATCATTTCGGAGATCAGCATTGGCATTACGGGAATAATAATTCCAAAACCAATAGAGTCGATGAGCAGTGTTATGAAAATAAATCCGATCGCGGCCTGTTTCCTGTTTTTCATTAAAATATTTTGGGGTTTTCCTCTCTTTTAAAAGGGCATGCGAATTTCAGGAATATAGGCCACAACTGTTGATAATTTAAAAAAATTGTAAGGAAGGATAGAAAAGATTTGTGTATTAATTACACATTAATTACTTTAGTTGTTGTTTATTGCCTTATTGAACGATGGATTGCTGCTGTATGAAAAAAAATTGCCCATTTGGGGAGAAAAATTTCTCTGGTGGCGATAATCTTTCCAGTAGTAAAGCATTCATTTTAGAAAGGGTAATAAAAGTTACTAAACAGGATCGGCGTATCTGGAAATTTTTGGATACTTGTACCAACGGTGTGTGAAACACAACAAAAGCAGCATGCGTGCAATCGAATTTTGGTGATGATACAGCAAGGTCTGTAGGTATTCCGGAATATGGAACTGTATCAGGTTAAATTAATAAAGCAAAGAAGAAACTAGAGAGGGTAGTAATAAACATGGTATTAGTTATTAGTTTTTATCTAAAGCATCTTGTATAAATTCGCAACTCAAATTTTATGAAAAGGGTAAACGAAAACATTAAAATGGGCAAAGAAAAGACAGTTAACAAAGCTTTTGTGAATGAGTTGAACGGAAAAAAGAATGCTGAAAACACAGGTGCAGAAAATGAAACTGCCGTTAATCCGGACTTAAAGAAACCTTCAAAAAAAATGGCTGGCCTGCCTAACAGCAGAAATATAGCTTCCGGTGAAACTGAAAGTAAAAATGAACCCAAGAAAAGTACTGCAAAAACTCCAAAGAAAGCACCGGGTAAAATATCTGTAAAAGGGTTAGCGGAAAAAGAAAAAAGGCAGGAAATTATTAAACCTGCTGAAGCCACTGTCCGTGTAAAAAATAAGCTATCTCCTGAAAAAAATGAGGTGAAAATAACTTTCAGGCTTAAGTTCCATTCCAATTATGGCCAAACGATTTGTATTACCGGAAAACATGAAATATTTGGTGGCAACGACCTTGAAAAAGCACTGCCAATGCAGTACCTGAACGAAGAATTTTGGACTTTTACGTTGGTTATTAATATCTCGGAACTACCTGCCGAAGGTGCATTTTACAACTATGTACTTAAAAATGCAGACGGATCGCTAAGCTTCGATTGGGGGAACGATAAGGCTATAAAAAAAGAATCGCTCACTTCAGGTGAAGTTCTGATTGTAGACTCCTGGAATCATGCTGGTTTCATCGAAAATGCTTTTTATACGGAGCCTTTTAAAACGGTCTTATTGAAAAATAATGCTGTATTGGTGTCAGCAAAATCTTCCAAATCCTACACTCATATTTTTAGAATAAAATACCCATTCCTGGCCAAAGGCCAAACACTATGTGTTCTTGGCAATAGCAAAGAACTTGGTGAATGGAATGAAGCCAAAGTCCCAATGATGGAACGGGCCTATAACGAAGATTTTTTTACTTTAAAAGTGGATCTTTCAAAAGCATTTTTTCCAATAGTATACAAGTATGCATTGTACGACATTGACGATAAAAAAATTAGCCGTTACGAAGATGGCAGCAACCGTACATTTTACGATGCTTTTGTAAAGTTGAAAAAGACGATTGTGAATGATGGATTTGCGCTGCTGCCTTCAAGTTTGTGGAAAGGTGCTGGCGTTGCTATTCCGGTTTTTAGTTTGAGGTCAGAAAAAAGCTGCGGTGTAGGAGAATTTACAGATTTAAAGTTACTTGTTGACTGGGCAAAAAAGGTTGGATTAAAGCTTGTTCAAATACTTCCTGTAAACGATACTACCGCAACAAATACATGGACAGACAGTTATCCCTACGCCGCTATTTCTGCTTTCGCCTTGCATCCTATGTTTCTTAGTCTGGATCAGGCAACAGATGATAACAATAAGCATTTATTGTTAGAAATTGCTTACGAACAGCAGCGTTTAAATAAACTGGAAGCGGTAGATTATGAAGCAGTGAACAAGCTAAAATGGCAGGTAATAAAGCAAATTTACCAGTTACAAAAAGATGCTCTTTTTTTAACCGAAGATTACCGGCAGTTTTTTGAATTGAACAAACATTGGCTCGTACCGTATGCCGCGTTTTGTTATTTAAGAGATAAATACAAAAGTGCCGATTTTAATCAATGGGCAAATCATAAAAAATATAATGCAGCCGGCGTTGAGCAATTAACAAGCCCTTCCTCAGATACTTACGAAAAGGTGGCCATTCATTATTTCGTGCAATATCACCTGCACGTACAATTAAAAGAGGCAACGCAATATGCCCATGACAATGGAATAATTGTAAAGGGTGATATTCCTATTGGTATCTATCGGTTCGGTGTAGATGCATGGCAGCAACCGGATCTGTACCATATGGAATTGCAGGCAGGCGCACCGCCGGATGATTTTGCAGTAACTGGCCAAAACTGGGGGTTTCCAACCTACAATTGGCAGAAAATGAAGCAGGATGGTTTTGCCTGGTGGAAAAACCGTTTTGAACAGATGAGTTATTATTTTGATGCCTTCCGTATAGATCATATTCTTGGATTCTTTCGTATCTGGAGTATTCCATTACATTCCGTGGAGGGTATCATGGGGCATTTCGAGCCGGCCGTACCTGTGCACATAAATGAGTTCCGCGAAAAAGGAATTTGGTTTGATTTTAATAGATATTGCAAACCTTACATAACAGAACAGATACTTGAAGATACCTTTGGCGATCAGCAAAATCACGTAAAAAATACGTTTCTAACTTACGATGGTTTCAACCAATACCAGTTTAAACCTGAGTATACTACACAAAGACAGATAGAAAATTATTTCAGCTGGCAGCCGGAAAACGGGCACAATGCATGGTTAAAGAAACAGTTGTTCAGTCTTTTAGCCAACGTAATATTTTTCGAAGTGGAAGAGTCAAACGGAACGCAGTTTCATTTTCGTTTTGCAATGGAAAATACTTTGTCATTTAAATATCTTGAAGGCGGCACCCAGCAGCAGTTGCGCGATTTGTACGTAAACTATTTCTTCCGCAGGCAGGATGATTTTTGGATGCATGAAGCGCTTCAAAAGCTCCCCGCTTTAAAACGCGAAACCAATATGCTTGTTTGTGGCGAAGATCTCGGTATGGTGCCCGCCTGTGTGCCTGATGTAATGAAGCAGCTCGGCATACTTAGTCTCGAAATTCAACGCATGCCAAAAGATCCCACAAAAGAATTTTTCCATCCTGCAGACGCTCCATACATGAGCGTTGTAACCCCATCCACGCACGACATGAGTACCATACGCGGCTGGTGGGAGGAAGACCGCGAACGCACCCACCGGTTCTATAATAACGAACTGGGGCAATGGGGCGATGAACCTTATTTCTGCGATGCCTGGATCAATAAAGCTATTGTGGTGCAGCACCTCTATTCACCGGCCATGTGGAGCATTTTTCAATTGCAGGATATACTGGGCATAGATTCAAAAATAAGAAAGCCCGATCCTCATACAGAAAGAATAAACGTGCCTGCAAATCCGCAACATTACTGGAGATACAGAATGCACCTCACACTCGAAAAATTATTAGAATCGACAAGTTTTAACCAGGAATTTGGCGGCTATATAAAAGCAAGCGGAAGGGCATAATTTTTTTTTGGGGAGCCCAGCAATAGTATTTCATATCATCCCGGTTGCGTCGCACTCTTGTACTGTATATTATTAATCAGCTATAAAAGCCGGTCATCTTCATGAAATGTCATCAGCAATTAGTTATCAAGCCATCCGCTTAATGGGTGGCTTTATCTTTATAAAATAAAATCAGCAACGTGAAACTTCAATATTGGCAAACCAATCTTCCCTTTCAATACCCATTTACCATTTCAGGCGGCAGAACAAAAACGCATCAGCCAGCATTAATTGTTGCGCTGCAGCTTGGCAATTTTGTTGGTTACGGCGAGGCACCCGCAATTACCTACTACAATATAACGGTTGAACAAATGATCGCTGATATTGAAAAGAAGAAAATGTTTATTGAAAAATTTGCATTAACAGAACCCGAACGCTACTGGCATTACCTGCATCATCTCTTTCCACACAACCCGTTTCTTGTTTGCGCCCTTGATATGGCCTGCTGGGATTTATACGGTAATATGAAACGCCAGCCACTGTTCGCCCTATGGAATACAGCATGGCAAAACTTACCCATAACAGATTACACAATAGGCATCGACAGCATTGAAAATATGATAGCCAAAATACAGGAAAAACCATGGCCTGTTTACAAAATAAAAGTAGGCGCTGCAGATGATGTTGAAATGGTTGCTGCACTTAGAAAACAAACCCAATCAGTATTTCGGGTGGATGCCAATGCCGGATGGACGTTGGAAGAGGCGCTCAAAAAAATTCCCCTGCTCAAAGCACTTGGCGTTGAATTAATAGAGCAACCTCTGGCAAAAGATGACTGGGATGGTATGAAAGTATTGTATGAAAAATCGCCCATGCCGTTGTTTGCTGATGAAAGTTGTGTATTTGAACAGGATGTAGAAAAATGCCACCAGCACTTTCATGGCATAAATATTAAGCTTACCAAATGCAGCGGTATTACGCCTGCAATAAGAATGATAAAAAAGGCAAACGAACTTGGTTTAAAAACAATGATGGGCTGCATGAATGAGAGCACTATTGGCAGTGCAGCAATAGCACAATTTCTTCCACAACTTGATTATGTGGATATGGACGGACCGTTACTTTTATCAGAAGACATTGCAACGGGTATTTCTTATGATAAAGGTGTGATTAATATAACCCAGATGCCCGGCCTTGGAATAACCCTTTTAGCCAACATTTAAAGAAGTTGCAGTAAATCGTAATTGATTTGTTGTTCGCTTTTATACTTTCGGCAACCCTGCTTTAAGATTTAATAACGCTATCGGGAATGTGTTGACTATTGTTATTGAGTAAAAGAGTGCGACGCAACCGTTGCTGATAGCAGTAATGCCGCCGGGTACAAAAAAATCTGTTTGCAAGTTTTTGTCTCGCACTCAATTTGTGTATTAAACAAAAGCACAGGAAAATTTATTCGTTTGCAAGTTTTTGTCTCGCACTCAATTTATGTATTAAACATAAGCACTGGAAAAATTATTCGTTGTATCAAAAATAAAATTATCGAATGCATCAGCGTTTTAAAAAATGAGTTTATATTGAATAATATTTCAGTTTATCCTCAAAACTTAACCTCAAAATTTTTCGGCATGAAAAAATTAATCACAGAATTTATTGGTACTTTTTTTTTGGTACTTACCGTAGGAATGGTTGTAATAGGCGGCAAAGGAGATTTTGCGCCAATTGCAATTGGGGCTGTATTAATGGTAATGATATTTGCCGGTGGGCATATATCGGGTGCACACTATAATCCAGCGGTTACATTGGCTGTTTTGGTGCGTGGTAAAATCAGTATAGGCGAAGCCATCCCTTATATGATTGTTCAGGTTATTGGGGGCGTGGCAGCATCGTTTGTTGTTATGTTTTTAATAGGCGATAAAATGCCTGCTGAAGCTGCATTAATGGCAAACACCACCAATGCATTAATAGCCGAACTGCTTGGTACATTCGCTCTTGCTTATGTAGTGCTTAATGTGGCTACTGCTAAAGGAACCAGCGGAAATAGTTTCTATGGTTTGGCTATTGGTTTTACCGTATTGAGTATGGCCTATGCGCTGGGCCCTGTATCTGGCGGTGCTTTTAACCCGGCGGTTGCTGTTGGTATAAGCCTTATGCATCTTGCTTCCTGGGAAAATATTTGGGTATATGCGCTTGGTTGTTTTGCCGGTGGAGCTTTGGCGGGTTTCGTATTTAAGATGAATAACCCCGACGATAATTGATACTTAAAATACAAAGAAAAAGCCCTGCAAAATTTTTGCGGGGCTTTTTCTTTGATTGCTGTCCGGCTACATTAGCTGGCGTTTATACATTTGAACCGTGTTTTGATAACCCAGATAAATTGCATCGCAAACGAGGGCATGCCCAATGGAAACTTCATCTAAGAACGGAATATTTTGTTTAAAATATTTTAGGTTCTGCAGGTCAAGATCGTGGCCGGCGTTAATACCCAAACCCAGCTCTTTTGCTTTATGTGCGGCAGCGATATATGGGGCAATAGCTTTTTCTTTTGATGCGGTAAAACCTGTTGCATAGGCTTCAGTATACAATTCTATTCTGTCAGCACCCGTTTGTGCTGCTCCTGCTACCATTTCAACAGAGGGGTCTATAAATATGGAAACACGTATACCGGCGTCTTTAAAAATTCTAATCACTCCTGTGAGATAATCCTTGTGTTCAATGGTGTTCCATCCGTAATTACTGGTTAATTGATTGAGTGCATCGGGAACCAGGGTAACCTGCTCTGGACTTGTTTGTAAAACCAGGTCAATAAATTTTTTTTCAGTACAGTTGCCTTCAATATTAAACTCAGTTGTTATTATTTTTTTTATTTCAAACACATCGTTATAGCGAATATGGCGCTCATCCGGGCGTGGATGAACCGTTACACCGTCTGCACCAAACAACTGTGCATCTGCAGCTGCTTTTACTACGTTTGGATTATTGCCGCCACGGCTGTTTCTAAGCGTTGCGAACTTATTTATGTTTACAGATAATTTTGTGATATTCGACATGCTGCAAAGGTAACAAAGTTGGGCGCTGGCTGCAGAAGTTGCTTTGCGAAAAGAATAAAATGTTTGGCTGATGTTTGCTTTAGTGGGCTTTGCAACAGCTTATAAAGGCTGAAAAAGTAGAAGCGGTCAACCGATTTCCTGGCAGGGCAAGCTGCAAATAAAACCAAATAAAGATACTGGTGCCGGGTACATAAATATTACTCTACACCCATTAATAAATATTGCTGCTGTTATCGTTATTCAGTTGAATAATGTCAGGCGCTTTTACATAATTGCTGTTGTACCTGAAAAGAATATTTGCCGAAAGGGTAAGTTTAAATGAGTTGTTGCCTTCTACACTTCGGGGAAAATAGATGATGCGTAATTCAATGGTGTTAAATACAAGGTTTTCGTTCCTGGTGCGTACACCGCCACCAATGCCCGAATAAAAATCTGATTTTGAATAAGCCAGATTCTCCGGGCTGAGAACGGTAGCATCCGCAAAAATAAAGGGTGCGAATTTGAAGCCAAACAATTTATATTTTGTAAAGAAAAAAGTCTCTGTATGAAGTGTAAGCCGCTGGTCTCCGTTAGCTGAGTCTGAATTAAAATTGCGTAAACCGAAAGGCGTGTTTATCCGTAATGGATCTAATGCAACACGGTTAAATTGCCGGGTATAACTGGCACTGAAATATTGCCTTATTTTAATATTCCTGTACAGGAATATTTTTGTGAAGAGGCTTCCTCCGAGTAACATACTTGCATCTTCAAGTTTGCCTTTATTAATAAAAGTGCCGGTACGAAGAAAATATTGAATAAAATATCCTTTGCTGCCAGTCACATACCTGTTGGCATCTATACCGGCGAAGGTTCTGTTGAGGTTGGCCTGTTTATAAAACCCGGATGTAATGGCTATATTGTAACCGAGTGGTACATCTTCTGTTGTGCCAAAGCCAAATATATAATTGGTTTTAAAAAACTTCTGTCTAAAGAAAGTAAACTGCGCAAGTAGTGCTTTTTTATCATCGTACCTAAAATTATATGGATGTGTTAATTGGTCGGGTTGTTTAGTAAAATTATTTTGCTGATAACCAATGCTGGCAAAAGTTCTGTTGTTGATCTTATTAATTGCATTGTGTTTTTTTACGCCCAGGTTATAACCAAACCAGGCGTTGTAACTTTGATAGGAGTACTTATAAAAAGAACTGTCGGGCTTACCATAGGTATTGATGGTTTCATTATGGCCTGCGTTAATTCCTCCGGCAATATGAGCGTATTGCGAAAGGAGCGGCCTGTCAAAATTCAAATACCATCTCTTTTCATCCTGCGTACCATCGGTAAGGTTCGAATTTATTGTTGAATAATCAACTGCCGCATTTATGAATGTATTTGCAATATTGTTTTTACTGTAGCGTAAATCGTAACCAAATCCGGGAGAACGGCCATGTTCAATTAATGTAATCAGCTGTATCTTTTGCCCCATGCCTGTTACGTTTATATCGGCGAATTTTGCTTTAAATTTTCCGGTGCTTAAATCGTTCAATTCGGCTGTAATACTATACAGATCTTTTGTTATAATAAATATATCAACAGAGTCAGCCGAATTGGGTGTTGCCTCTACCAGTATACGAGCGTCCTGAATAAATTCCAGCGAGCGCAGGTGCTTCTCATTTTCTGCAACTATAAAGGGATTAAGCAACATTTTTTCCTTAATAAAAAGATTATTTCTTATCACCCATGCCCTCGTGTTTCTATGCGTTTTATTCAGCAATTTGGTTCCAAAGCTTTCGAGGTTTTTCGAAGTATCTGTAAAGGTTTTTTCAAATCCAAATTCCTGTATAATAATATGCCTAATAATTTTCCCTTCAAAGGGCAAAAATGGGGCTTCGCCGCTTACATTTAGAATGCCGCCTTTTTTTAGCGAATCGTCAGGATTTTTTGTAACTGCATTTGTAATAAACCCGAAAATATTTGGCTGCTTCTTTGATAAAGTGTCTGACAGGTTTTCATTGTGTTGACTAAACGAGCAATATTGAGCCAAAACTGCGGCAAAACAGATTGCATAGCGGCGCATAATTTTTACAGGCAAGCTTTTTAAATTAAAGCGAACATTCATATAAATTTATGCTTTTAAATTCCTAACAGAAATAGTAAGTTTTTTAGTGCACAACAGAAGATGCTTGATGCATTATTTGTACATTTTTTTTGAAGTTATTGGCCGGGCAGCAGCTCTTCTCCAGGCTTTACTTGCGTCGCACTCTTGTACTTTTGGGAAAGTTGGCAGCAGGGCTTCCCGTGCTCCACAATGCAAGGGCTGTAGATTACATCGAATTTCAAAACCCATGAATTTTGAAACCAGTAAACCGACGAATAAACTTTCTAAAGTACAAGAGTGCGACGCAACCAAAGCTTCATTCCTGCACTATTGCCGGGCCCAAAAAAATTAATAAATAACGGTTACTGTTCCCTTTTGTACAATGCCTTTAGTTCCCTTGTTTGAATAGGTGGCAATCCAAACATAAGTGCCGGATTGTGGGCTTAGATTTTGTAATTTTCCGTTCCATTTTTTAAAGGGGTCGTTACTTTTAAAAACAAGCTGCCCAAGTCGGTTATATACCACCAGCGTGTAATCTTTTACGGTGCTTAATACGCCAACAGGGCCAAAGAAATCGTTGCGTAAATCGTTATTGGGCGTAAAAGCAGTTGGGAAAAATATATAACCGCAATCGCCGGTTATTTTTATAGTGTCTTTAATAACACAACCCAGCGCGTCTGTTACATGAACAAAATAACTACCTGCCTTAGTTACGGTAAAATTAGGTGCCGAAGAATTATCCTGCCACCTGTATTTAGTGTAATTGCCCGGCGATAAGATGATCTGGTTTCCTGGGCACAAAGTAGTGTCGTTGCCAATAAAAATATTTTCTGGCTGGGTATTTAGAATAGTAGTTAACAGGGAAACAGTACAACTGTTTTTATCGGTGACAGTTAACAGGTAATTACCCGCGTGCACGTTTGATAATACTGCCGTTCTGTTGGGTTGTGACGACCATAAAAAACTATAAGGCTGCACGCCACCGCTAACGAACGCACTGGCATTTCCATTGCTGAAACCACAATACGACGGTTGTGTATCAAAATCAATTTTTATAGCTTCCGGTTCTTTAATAAGTACTGATGTATTTATGCTGCAGCCAACTGCATCCTGCACACTAAAATTGTAAATGCCGGCACCGAGATTATTGATGGACGTACCAGAAAAACTTTGCATAGTATCTTTCCATTGAAAGGAATAGGGTTGGGTGCCGCCGCTTAGCAGCGCTTCCGCAAATCCTGTCTTGTTGCCGGCGCATAATACGTCGTTGTGTGAAAGTTCTACATGAACTGCAGTAGATGGTGCAACCAATGCTGTGTCATTTTTTATACAGCCCCTGATATCTTTTATGGTAAGATAATATTTGCCCGGGGCAAGATTATTTACTGACGCATTGGTATAATTGCCGGGGCTCCACGTGTATTGATAAGGACCCGTGCCACCGTACCCAGTTACAGTGGCGCTTCCATTGTTATTGCCGCAGGAAGTATTTTGAATATTGATGCCGGAAATCAACGCTTTCGGCTGGTTAATAACCGCAGTGGCGAAAGCTTTACAGCCTTTTGCATCGGTAATAGTTGCAGCATAACTACCTGCGTTAAGGTTGGCGGCCATTGGTGTATTTATTCCCAAAGACGGCCAGGAGTATGTGTAAGGAGCATTGCCACCATTGGCTGTAACCATTGCAGAACCATCGTTTCCACCAAAGCAGCTTACATCTTTACTTTCAGTAAGCGCCGCAGCCAAACTGCCTGCTCCGGGCAAATCAATCTTAAGCACCTTATAGCATTGGTTATTATCTGTAACAGTTACGGTGTAAATACCCGATGGTAAATTTTTGGCAACAGAACTGTTACTTACATTGGGCGACCAACTGAAATTATACGGCGCTGTACCTCCACTCATCGTAATACTGACGCTTCCATTACTTGCTGTGCAATCCGGCTTAACGATTGATTCGCTGTGCAGCAGGGGAGGAGGTTCGCCTAAAGAAATATTTGCTGATGCAGGGCAGCCTTCCTTGTTTAAAATAGTGATATTAAAATCTCCTGCACCAAGATGGGTTGCGGTTCGAAAATTTTGGACCGGATTGCTGTTCCAGCTATAACTTACCCCCGAACTGTCGCCGGCAAAATCAACCGTTAGTGAGCCGGTTGTATCATCATGACAGCGAATAGGAGTTACTATTACCGCTTTAATATCTGCAATAATCTGCAGGTTGGGCAATACAAAAGTGGATGAATTATTACCTGGTCCGTATACCGTTAAACTCACTTTATAATTTCCTCCAAATGTGTAGGCATGGGTTGGTGTTTGCGAGGTGGATGTGTTTTCCAATCCTGATGCGGGGTCGCCAAAATCCCAAAGAAAATCAATGGGGCATAAACTGGCAGTGCTGGTAAAATTTACCCTCAAATTACTCGAACAGCTGTAAGAAAAAGATGCTGCGCTGGCCGGAGCTTCTTCTATTGTAAAATCGTCAATTGCAAAACCATCAAAATCAGTGCAGGCTGCGCCACTGCCAAATACAAAACGAAAAATAACATTGGATTTTCCTGCAAGATTCGGCATTGCGTGTTTTGCTGTAACCCAGTTAATACTTCCCCCGCTTACAAAGCAACCGGGCCTTGAAAATTGAATGTTGCCACACCAGGCATCCTGGTTGGATAGATCAGTTACAGAAGATGCGTTGTACCATTTTTCGGTTAAACAATTATTGGTTTCATTCGCGCTGCCGACCAATTGCCAGTTAGCGCCATTGTCTGTTGAGTACTGCAAATTGGCACCGTCAATAATTGCTGCCGTTTCCCAGAATACTTTAAATTTTATGTAGGGATCTTTCAGGTTGGTGAAATTAAAACATGGGCTTTTTAACCAAGCGTTTTGATTGGGGTTGTAAGCAGGTTTATTAAGCCCGCCTGTAATCCAGCATTTCAATCCTGAACCTGCTGAACTAATGGTTTTTTTCGCAGGCGTTCCCCATGCCCAGTCCTGCCCAATACCGCCTGCAACCCAGTTGCCGTTTGAGGTTTCAAAGTTTTCGTTGTAGGGAAAAATGTTAACCGTAGCAGTGCATTGCGCAAAAGAAAAAGCAGGGCAAAACGAATAGAGCAAAGTAAAGAAAATGATAATCCTTATTGGCAAATTAACAGTATGAATCATCTTTTCCGTCATGATAATTTAGCTCTACATTCATTAAAAACTATTGCTTCATTTACTATAAAATACATTTTGTGAGCCCGGCCAAAAATCTTTGTGAAGCTTTTGTTGCGTCGCACTGTTGTACTTTCTGTATTCTACTCGTCTTTTAAAAAATACAGAAAATCTGCAATGCTTTTTTTATACATTGAAACACCATCAAACTGCTTCTGAGCGACTTTTGTAATCTTCCCTTACAGGAGAAAAAATATCAAAGAGTTTGCAATCGGTTATGGCTTTGCCGGAATGCTTAACGTTGGAAGGTATTACTGCAACAACGCCTGGCACCAACATACTCGTATTGCCATCAACCGTTAATTCAAAACTGCCTTCCAATACATTGGCCATTTGCTCATGAATATGCGAATGGTCAGGTACCGAACTGCCGGCTTTTACATCCCAAAAAACAAAAGTCATTGTTGCTGTGTGTATAAAACGACCGGTGAAGCCAGGAAAAATTTCTACTGGTTTTAAGTTAGTTAACTGTTGAAAATAATTTGAACTCATAGTACTAGAAATTAAAGTATTAATGATAAATCTTAGCCTTACAGCAAATAAATTTGTTTGGTTTTACTAAAACTTTTCCGGGGCTTTTCCCTGTTCCATAAAGTTATTTAGTAAAAGAGTGCGACGCAACCATAGGTAAATAAAGAACAAATGTTTGGTACATAAAATTAATACACAATTGTTACTGTTCCCTTTCTTATAATATTTGTCTGGGCTTTGTAGGTAAACTTGGCTATCCAAACGAAAGTGTTAGCCTGCGGGTTTTTTGACTGCACTTTTCCATCCCATTTTTTAAACGGATCGTTGCTTTGAAAAACCAGTTGCCCCCAACGGTTATATATTACCAGCGAATAGTCTTTTAGCGCATTTAGGTTACCGAGCGGGCCAAACAAATCGTTACGTGAATCATTGTTTGGGGTAAAGCCGGAAGGGAAAAATATTTCGCCACAATCTGCTGTAATTTTAATGGTATCGGTTGCAGTGCAGCCAAAAGCATCGGTAACTTTTACGGCATAGGCTCCTTGCTGCATTACTGTGAATGCAGGTGCAAAAGAGTTGTCTTGCCAGGTATAACTATTGAAGTTGCCTGGCGACAATATAATCTTGTCACCCTGGCAAATTGTAGTATCGGCACCAAGAGAAATACTAAGTGAACTGTAATTTGAAACAGTTGCAGATGCCGTAGCTGTACAGTTGTTTTGATCCGTAACCGAGAGCAGGTAAGTGCCCGCCGATAAGTTATTTAAATATGCAGTTGTATCTGATACGGGTGACCATAGATAACTGAATGGTTGAATGCCACCAGTTACGGCTGCGCTAATTGTTCCGTTATTTATGCTGCATAATGCCGGGCTTGCAGCAAGTGACACATTGATTGAGGTAGGCTGCGTAATAATAACATTGCCCGTGGCTTTGCAACCGTTTACATCCAGCACGTTGGTATTATATTTTCCAATACCCAGCGCTGTAATTGTGCTGCCGGTAAAATTTTGTGTTCCGTTTGTCCAGGTAATATTATAGGGGCTATTGCCACCTGTTACCAAAGCTGTTGCGGTTCCCGTTAGCTCACTAAAACATAATACATCTGTATGCGATAATTGCAGGTTTACTGCTGTTGTAGAAGCAATAACCGCAGTGTCAATGATTGTGCATCCGTTCAGGTCTTTTACCGTTACAATGTAATTGCCGCCTGCAATATTAACTATAGAGTCTGCGGTGCTGTTTCCGGGGCTCCATAAATAATTATATGGAATGGTTCCGCCCTGCACTTCAACTGATGCAAACCCATTGGCATTGCCGCAAGTTGTGTTTGTAGTAGTTACCGTTGTATTTAACTGCGCTGGCTGATTGATGAATGTAGTAGCTATACTCTGGCATCCCTTATTATCTGTTACCGTGGCTGTATAACTGCCTGGTGAAAGATTCGTAACAACTGATGCATTACCGCCAGAGGGCGACCAGGAATAAGCGTAGGGAGCAGTTCCGCCATTAACCAACACTGTTGCAGAACCATCATTTGTACCAAAACAGCTCAAGTCTTTTTTGGCTGAAATAGTGGCGGCTAAATTACTGCTACTTACTAGCGGAATTATTACTGTATCCGGGCATTGATTGGCATCCTTAACAGAAATTTGGTAGGTGCCTGCGGGGAGGTTTACCGCAGTATTGCTATTGCTTACATTGGGAGACCAGCTGTAAGTATAAGACCCGGCTCCACCAGATGTTGTTATAGCTATACTTCCATCAGCACTATTACAGGAAGGTTGACTTACGTTTTTGCTTTCACTCAGCGCGGGAGGCTCGGTTAGCGTAACGGATGTAGTTGCCGGGCAACCGTTCTGCCCTTTTACTGTTACAGAATAGGTTCCCGCGCCGAGATTTACAGCAGTTTGTGTGGCTTGTACGGGAATGGTATTCCACGAAAAATCAAAAACGCTTCCGCCTCCGCTAAAATTAACTCTTGCAGAGCCGGTTTGTTGGCCATTACAAAGTATTGGGTTTACTACCAAAGCGTTTACTGAAGCAAGGATTGAAATATTAGCCTGGATAAAAGAAGAAGGACTATTATCAGGCCCGGATACTGTTAGGGTAACTGCATAACTTCCGGCAAGAGCATAGGTATGCGTTGGGTTTGCAGCTGTTGATGTATTGTTAACACCAGATCCTGGGTCGCCAAAATTCCACAAAAATGAATTTGGGCATAAAGAAGAAGTGTTGGTAAAACTAATGGTATTGCTGTTTGTACATGCGTAAGTGAAAGAAGCTACATTAGGCGGTGCTTCCCCAATGGTAAAATTGTCTACAGCAAAGCCATCGAAATTATTACAGGTTGTACCTGCAGCAAATACAAAACGAAAGGATACACTGGAATTTCCTGCAAGAGAAGGTAGCGTGTGCTGGGCGATAATCCATTTCCCACTTCCTCCACCGGTTACGCAGCCACCACCCGCTGGCTGAATATTACCAGACCATGCGTTTTGATTAGATAAATTGGTAAGGGCTCCATAATTGAACCAGTTTCCATTCAGGCAATTCTGTGCATCATTAATGCCGCCAAGCAGCTGCCAGGTTGTTCCGTTATCGGTAGAGTACTGTAGGTTGGCGCCGTCATATTTACCTTCCGTTTCCCAAAACACATCAAATTTTATATACGGGTGCTGAATGACTGAAAAATTAAAACAGGGGCTTTTAAGCCATGCATTTTCGCCGCTGTTATACGATGTTTTGTTTAACCCGCCGGTAAGCCAGCATTTTAAACCGCTGGCAGCATTCTTAATAACAGGCTTCGACGGGATGCCCCATGCCCAGTCAGAGGAGGTACCTCCAGTAACCCAAGTACCGTTTGTTATTTCAAAATCTTCGGTATATGGAAAACTGCTTATTGTAGAAGAGCATTGTGCTATACCGGTAGAATTAAAAAATAATACCACTAACGCAGGAAAAATAATTATCCTGAAAGAGACAAGAGAGATATAAATGCTCTTTTTATGCATGGTTTTTCAGAATATACTAAACGGAAATTGCCGGATCAATATTTTAATTTCTTTTTGAGCCCAGTTTTGGTTGATCATGGCATCAACTGTTCCGCCTTAGGCAGACTCTTGTGGGGTATTCCATTGTGCAGCAAAAAAGCAACCGTCGTCACAAATCTAATTACTATCATCTCAATTGGGTAACAAAATTAATTATCCAAAAAGCTCAAAAAGTTTGAACAAGAGAATCGCACGCTCAAACTCATTTGTGATAATTTAATTTCTCCGAACAAACGGTGCAATAAAGCATTATCAAAAAATATCTTATGCGCAGGCTAAGACAGCGACCATGCAATGACCTCTTGGCGGGATGTTCCCAACCCATCAATACCCAGCTCTACAATATCACCGGACAGCAGGTAAACGGGTGGATTAAAACCAAGACCCACACCAGCAGGTGTACCGGTTGATATAACATCGCCGGGCAGCAGCGTCATAAACATGCTTACGTAAGAAACAAGGAAAGGAATATTAAATATTAAGTTTTTAGTAGTGCCATCCTGCATGGTTTTGCCATTTACTTTAAGCCAGAGGCGCAAATTGTGTACATCTTTTATTTCATCTTTTGTTGCAAGCCACGGGCCGAGCGGCGCAAAAGTATCGCAGCCCTTTCCTTTATCCCAGGTACCATTCCGCTCAAGCTGAAATGCTCGTTCACTAACGTCGTTGTGCAGGCAATATCCAGCTACATGGGTCAAAGCATCAGTTTCTTCAACATAACTGGCTTTTTTCCCTATAACTATGGCCAGTTCTACTTCCCAGTCAGTTTTTTCAGCGTTACGGGGTATCATAATATTATCGTTCGGGCCGCAAACCGCAGTGGTTGATTTTAAAAAAATGATAGGCTCTGTTGGGGTAACCGCACCAGTTTCTTTTGCATGGTCAACATAGTTTAAACCTATGCAAACAATTTTTGATGGCCGGGTAAAGGGGCAGCCAAGTCTTGTTCCCGCATCAACAGCGGGTAAATTATTTTTGTTGGTTTCTACAAATGTTGCCATTCTTTTTAAACCATCAGTTGCAAAAAAGAATTCGTTGTAATCTTCGCCGAACGCTGAAGTGTCGTAAACAATATCATTAAGTATTACACCGGTTTTTTCTTTTCCTGCTTCGCCAAACCTTACTAGTTTCATGATTGTTGAATTAAAAAGTATTAGATTATTTGCTGCTGTTTTTTTAGCTGTTCAGTTTTATAAATCCTCCGTCAATCGGGTAATCGCTACCCGTTACAAAGCCTGCTTCGTCGCTGCACAGATAAAGGATGAGAAAAGCAATTTCTGCTGGTGTACCCATGCGGCCAATGGGTTGCGATTTTGATAATTTCTGAAACATTTCTTCCTCTTTTCCCGGGTAATTTTTTGCAAGAAAATTATCAACAAAAGGGGTGTGGACCCTGCCAGGCGAAATGCAGTTGCAGCGTATGTTTTCGTTAATGTAATCTTTGGCCACACTCATCGTCATGGCATATACGGCACCCTTGCTCATCGAGTAGGCAAACCTGTCTGAAAGTCCCACTACCGCTGCTACAGAAGACATGTTTAGAATTACGCCGCCGCCATTTTTACGCATAATTGGTATGGCTGCATGCAGGCAGTTATAAATACCTTTTACGTTAACATTAAATATGCGGTCGAAGTCGGCCTCGCTTGTATTATCGGCTTTGCCAATATGCGAAATACCTGCGCTGTTTATAAGAATATTTATATGTCCTGTTTCGCCGAACTTTTCTGCAATTTCCTGCTGCTTTGTTACATCACAAACCAACGGGCAGGCTTTGTCGCCCTGTTGCTTAATTTCATTAACCGTTTCGTTAACGTTTTCTGCACTTATGTCTGCTACATAAACAACGGCACCCTGTTTTGCGAAAAGTAAACAAACTGCTTTTCCAATACCACTGCCGCCACCAGTTACAACTACATTTTTATTAATAACACTAAACATTTTCATTTAAGTTTTAAGCCATTAAATACAAAAAAATTTTTAGCCGGGCAGTGTTTTTACATGGCATCCCGGTTGCGTCGCACTCTTGTACTTAATAACATTTGCGGCAATGTGCGCCAACATTAAAAAAGCCCGCAGCATTCCTGAAAGATAGAAGCCCAAACGCAAATAGTAAAATTAATTTATTAAGAGGTTCATGGCTCATGGTTGATGGTTGCTTGTG
Organism: Chitinophagales bacterium; assembly: GCA_038203525.1. GTDB lineage: Bacteria > Bacteroidota > Bacteroidia > Chitinophagales > Chitinophagaceae > Limnovirga. Next base: position 41,053 of record JBBRDW010000013.1, read on the forward strand.
GCAACGAAAATATCTTCTCCATCAAAACCCATTTTTCTCCGGGTTTTGCAAAGGGCAGGGGTTGCTGGTAGCGCAACATCAGTTGTTCCCATTCCTGTAATTTGGTATTGGCAGCATCTGCTGCAGCTTTAGCTTCAAAGGAAAAATCGTTGGTGGTTTGCATAATCATAAACATGCGGTTGCCAGTTCTGTAAATGTCCATACCGGTGATGCCAGAGTTTATTATGCCTGCCAGATTTTCGGGCCACACGTTGCGGTGCCACTGTTCATATTCTGCTATTAGAGCCGGATCATTTTTAAGGTCCAGAGCAAGGCAATATTGTTTCATACTTTTATTGTTTCGATAATGTATTTTAAAACGATGCCAATTGATATTGAGTACAAGAGTCTCGCCAAGGCGGGAAGGAACGGCAAAAAAATTATAAAGCCGGGGTCAAAAAAAATATTTTCTAAAAAATAGCTTTCACTTTTTTTAATTCTTTATAATTGGTTCATGGGAAGCCGCCTGAACGAAATTGTAAACCTGTTGGTATTTTCATTTACTACTGAGTAAACGATAGTGCCTCGGTGCAATTCTACAATTCTTTTTACAATAGACAGGCCGAGTCCAAAACCTCTTTTGTTCATGGCATTTTGTCCCCGGAAAAAGGGAAGAAAGACATGGTCGTTGGAATTGGCATCAATCGTCTGTCCATTGTTTTCGAAATGGATTACAATACTGCTTTGCTGCGTGTCCAGTGTTATATTTACCTGGTGGTTATCAGAATACTTAAAGGCATTTTTAATAAGGTTATTTACTGCAGCGCGAAGCAGGTTTTCGTTGCCGGGCATGTAAAGTAATGATTCGTTTTCAGGGTGGTTTAAGAAATTAAAACTGATTGCAATACCCGGGTTCATTTTTTGAGCGGTTCCAATTGCTTCGAAAATAAGTTCATCCATTCTTATAGGTGGCCACTCGGGTGAATAACGTAAGTTTTCGTATTGTGAGAGGAGTAGCAGGGAATTGGTAAGGCCTATCATTTCCTGTTGATCTTCTTTAAGTGATTCTAATACTTTTTTAGCTTCGGCAGGTGTTAGTTCCCTGCGCAATGCAGATTCTGTTTGTGCAAGCATGGTTGCAAGTGGGGTTCTTAATTCGTGTGAAGCATGGTGTACAAAATTCTTCTGTAGCTGGAAAGCTTTTTCAAGTCTGTCGAGCATATTGTTGAAATTATTTGCAATTTGTACAATCTCGTTGCTCCTGATATTGCCTTTACCAACATCAACCCTTTGCTTCAGATTATTTTCTGTGATGCGCCTCATCTGTACACTTAGATTTACCAAGGGTCTTGTAGCCACAATAACATAGTAGAGGGCAAATAAACCGATAAAAATGATACTGCCTAGCCCTACGAAAATCATTATCAACCGCAGGGAAGCAAGCCGTGCCAGTCCATATTGATCGTATCCGGTTGCGATGACAAAGCAATGATGGCCTTCTTTGTTAAAATAAAGTGCCATCCCCTGAACTGATCCTGCGACGAACTTCGATTCGCCTGACTTTTTAGCTGCTTTGAGCAGAAAAGTATCAACTTTGTTAATAGGCTGGCCGGGGGAAGTTGATATTATATGGTAGGAACTGTCAAGAAGAGCCCATTGGTAATTGACCAGAGCACCTGGCAGGTAGTTGCCAAGATTACTCAATAATGTTTTTTCAGGATCAACTATATTAAAATGACCTGCATATTCATGATATGCATGCGCCCATAGTCGTTTATTAAATTCCTTTTCTCTCATTTGTGCATATAAAGTATATATGGTTAAAAAGGAAGAGAGCAGGATGACAAAAACAACCACTGTAAGTGTTAATACAAACCTAAGCCGGACGCTCATGACAGGGGCGCCTCCCTTATGTAATAACCAAATCCGGGTTTGGTATGGATAAGTTTAACATCAAAGGGCTTGTCAATTTTATTGCGCAAAAAACTTATGTACACTTCTATGGTATTGGTACCCGTGTCAAAATTAAGATCCCATACTTTTTGCATGATCTCCTGTTTTGGGATTACTTTACCCTTGTTGCGGCATAGCATTACCAAAAGGGCAAATTCCTTTGCTGTAAGGTTAATATTAGTACCGCTGCGGTTAACAGTTTTATTGTTCATGTCAATGGTAAGGTCGGCAACAATAATTTTATCTGTTTCTACAACACCAGATTCTGCTCTTTTTAGAAAAACTTTGATGCGGGCAAATAATTCATCAAAATGAAAAGGTTTTACTATATAATCATCAGCACCGAAATTGAAAGCGTCCACTTTATCTGTTAACTCTCCTAAGGCCGTAAGCATTATGATGGGCACTTTACTGTTCTGAAGCCTGAATTCCTTACAAAGCGCAAGCCCGTTTTTATACGGCAGATTAATATCGAGCAATATTACTGAATACGGATGCTGGTTAAATAGTCTTTCGGCTACAAGGCCATCGTAAGCAACATCTGCCTCGTAACCTTGTCTTAAGAGCTCCTCCTGCAATACAAGCCCCAGCTTAGGTTCGTCTTCGGCAACTAAAATTCTGTGTTTGTTTTCCATATGTTCAAAAAAGATTCACAGTACAAATTATGAAAAATTTCTGTTACCTGTAAACGTTTCATTTTCAGGCTGGCTGGTTAATTCCCTTTTTTGTGTAACAAAAATGTTAATCAGCAATATTTAAGCCAGCAAAATAAAGTATTTACTCATAAATATTGCTTTTAGTAAATATAAAAGCAGGCGCAACTTACGGCACAAAGATTAGAATGAAACGACCCGATGCTAATTTAGTGCCGAGCTTATCTGAATGTTTATTTGTTGTTTATAGGTTGTAGTATTTACTGCGCCGGGCCTTATTGAGGTGCAGCGAATATTTCTCTAAAGGGCTAAAGTTGAAGTTGATCAATGATGGAATGAGAAAATTATTCCACAAAATATTAGTAAGGACCTGTGATAAGGGCAGGCAGATTTTTTATAATTTTATTGCCGAAAAGTAATACTAAGATTGACAAGTTGCCGAGGCATTTACAATTGTACAAGTGTGCGACGCAAGGAACGATGAGTTAAGAAATAATTGCCGGGCTCAAAAAGAAATTGCAGCCTTCATAATTTCTGCAGCATGTCTACCACGCCTTCTTTTTTTAGAATTAAATAACCAAGCCTGTCGTTGCTTATACCTTCTTTTAACTGGTAGCTGAAGAGCAACTGATCGTCTTTAACTTCGGTTTCAAAATAGCGGAACTGAATATTGGAATATTGTTTAAGACCTTCGCCAATTTCGTATAAATGTGTGGAAAGAATAAATAATGCGTTATTCATTTTGCGCAGGCCTTCGATTACTGTTGTACTGCATTTCATTGCATCCTGCACGTTGGTACCTTTAAATAGTTCATCGATCAGGATCAGCCATTTTTTACCGTCGCTTATTTTAACCAGGGTCTTGTGTATGCGCTGTACTTCGTTGAAAAAATAGCTTTCGCCTTTTATAATATTATCTTCCACCTGTATATTACTAAGCAGCCCATCGAACAAACTCAACTGCATACTTTTAGCTGGTACGCCCATGCCAAGATGCGCAAGATAAACTGCAACACCTATGGCTTTTATAAACGTGCTTTTGCCAGCCATATTTGCACCGGTAAGAAACAGAAAATTTTGGTTTGGCGTAAGCGTAATATCGTAGGAAACCGGCGTTGGCAAAAGCGGATGGAACAGTTGTTCTGCCGATAATTCAGGCCTGCCTGTTTCTGTAAAATTTGGAAAACAAAGATTGAATTTTGCTGTGGCAATCGCCATGCTGTAATAAGCATCGAGTCTGCTGTAAATATCTATCAATTCAAAAGCGGCGGTTTTAAATCCATGCTTTATAAAGTACCCATATTTCTGTGCTTCTTTGTCGGTAATTTTTTTTGATTTTTGGTGGCTAATAATCAATTCGACAATTGGTTTTTTAAGCAGCAATTTTATATGGTCAACAATTACCTGCAGTAATGCAGGGTTCTGTTCGTTAGACAGAATTGTAACCACATCATTCAATCCTCTTATAAAATCGGCAAAATGTATTAAGGAGTATTTTACCAGCGAAAAATCCTGTGGATTCAACAACTTGTAAAAAAACGAATTTATTTTGGTGGGTTTAGTTGGAATATTTTCAATTGGGGTTTCATAAAATTTTTCTATCACCATTATTGTTCCGTTAGAAATGGTTTGCGGCCATTGTTCCCGTACACTTATAATGCGCTTTAGCAATTGCTGGGTATCGTTAATTTCTTTTACCGTTGACAAAGGTTTACCAAATATCTGTTTGAGCCAATCTCTGCCGCCAATGGTAATAGTAAAGTCGAGATGATGCCATACAGCCTGTTCCTCATCATGTGTAAATATGGAAAGATCGTTGAGCGTAGTATTATCGGCGTGCATTCGTTATTTTCTTTTTTTGGCAGTTAGGTTATATCCCGGCTTGTTTTTTTCCTGCAGGTATGATAATTTTTTTGAGCCCGGCTTTTGTAATACTATGATGCTTTTCTTGCGTCGCACTCTTGTACTTTTTGAACATATTTCGGCAGTTTCCGAATTTAAAAAATGTTCATTAATAAAGTGCGGCGAATTCAGTACAACAATTCAAAATAAAGACCTGCGTATTTCCTCTATCGCTTAAATTTTAATCGCATGCCCCTATAAGATTCATCGAACACTCCATTCCCATAAACCATATTGCCATTAACAAAAGTATTGGTTACCGTTGCCGGAGCGGTAAAATTTTCCAGCGGGCTCCAGCCACATTTATATAAAATATTTTGTTTGCTTATGGTGTAAGGCTTATTCATATCAACAAGCACAAGATCAGCAAAACAACCTTCGTTAATAAATCCTCTGTCTGCTATTTGAAAACACTTTGCAACTGCATGGCTCATTTTCTCCGCAACCTTTTCAATGGTTATTTTCCCCTGCTGTACATAGTGAAGCATCAACAGCAGTGGATGCTGTACAAGTGGAAGCCCGGCATGGGCTTTTTCATAACCGCCGCTTTTCTCTTCAATAGTATGCGGGGCATGATCTGTTGCAATAACATCTAGCCGGTCATCGAGCAGCGCCTGCCATAAAGCCGTTCTGTTATGGGGAGCCTTAATGGCGGGATTACATTTTATTTTGTTGCCCAATGTTTCATAATCATCACTGGTAAAGTGAAGATGATGCACACAAACTTCCGCAGTTATGCGCTTGTCCTCCAAGGGTATCATATTGGTAAAAAGCTGAAGTTCTCTTTCGGTGCTTATATGTAAAATATGTAACCGGCTTCCGTATTTTTTTGCATACTGAACAGCTTTAAAAGAAGACTCAAAGCACACTTCTTCGTTCTTTATTATGGGGTGGTCTGATGGCTCCAGGATTTGCTTTTGTTTTTTAAGTCTTTCGAAATTTTCTTTTGTAATCCTTTCATCCTCACAATGTGTAGCAATCAGCAGCTCCGAAGATTGGAATATTTTACTTAGAGCGAGTGGACTTTCAACCAGCAAATTTCCGGTAGAAGACCCCATAAATATCTTAATACCACAAACCTCATTTTTCTTGCTGTTTGTTTTTAATACTTCTTCAATATTATCATTTGAGGTGCCCATGTAAAATGAGTAATTTGCCAAAGAACTTACTGCTGCAATTGCATATTTATGCTCCAATATTTCCTGTGTAAATGCCGGTGGTACTGTATTTGGCATTTCCATAAAACTGGTCACGCCGCCTGCAATAGCTGCTTTTGCTTCTGTATAAATCGTGGCTTTATGTGTTAAGCCAGGCTCCCGAAAGTGAACCTGGTCGTCAATTACACCGGGCAATAAATATTTGCCGGCACCGTTAATCTCCGTAATGGAATATTTTGTTTCCGCAGTTGGGGCTATCTTTTCAATTTTACCATTCTTGATTATCACATCACCATGTACTATCTTGCCTTCGTTAACAACAGCCGTATCTTTAATTACATAATTCATTTTATATGCTTTTAGCTAAGAAAAATCCCACGCAAATTATATATTACTTATTAGTTATGATTTTTTTTTGTTGTCCGGTTTTCACCAAAGCCCAGAGTAATTATATACAAATTGGTCTTAAAGACTACGATTTCCTGGATAGGCTTGAAATAAAAACCCGAAACCCCGAATTTAATTATTCATCTATAAAACCATATTCCCGCCGCCTTATTGCTGCTCAGCTTGAGGTAACAGACAGCCTGCTCCAAAACAACAACAGTTATGCAAACCTAACTGCTATTGACCAGTACAACCTGCAAAGCGAACTGATGAACAATTCTGACTGGACAAAGCCGCGTGACTATTTCAACAGCAAAAAACCGGTTTGGAATGCCTTGTATAAAACAAAAAGCAATCTGCTTGAAGTAAATAATAAAGATCTTTTTCTGGCAGTAAACCCCGTGGTGTATTTTACTGGTGGAAAAGAAAAGGGTAATGATAATCTCTTATTCCAGAATACACGTGGGCTCAATGTACGGGGAATGATCAGTAAAAAAGTTGGGTTCAACCTTTATTTTACTGACAACCAGGAAAGTGATCCACTCTACGTAATCAATTGGATAAAAACGTATGATGCAGTTCCGGGGGCTGGTTTCTATAAGTCTTCCAAACTAAATTCAAAAGGCACAGTAGATTATTTCGATGCAAGAGGTTCTGTAACCTGGAATGTGGCAAAGTTTATCGATATGCAGTTTGGCTACGATAAAAATGCTATCGGCAATGGCTACCGTAGCTTATTCTTAAGCGACTTTTCTAACAGTGCTACCTTCTTTAAGATAAACACCCGTATCTGGAAATTCGATTATCAAAACCTTTACTTTGAACTGCATCCTCAATACGATTATTCAGGCAATAAGCTTGCACCCCGCAAATATGCCCGTATGAACTACCTTAATTTGAACGCCACCAAATGGTTAAATCTCGGTGTTTTTGAAGGCATTTCTTTTGGCAGACAAGATCATTTCGATTTTTCTTATTTAAACCCCGTAATGTTTCTGCGACCTGCCGAATCCAATAACGGCAGTTCCGACAATGCGATGGTTGGCTTCGATGCAAAAGCTAATATCGGTGGCAAAGTCCAGTTATATTCACAGTTTCTGCTAGATGAACTTAAGGTAAAAGAGTTTATTAAAGGAACAGGTTGGTGGGGAAATAAAAACGGCCTGCAGGTTGGTTTAAAATATATAGATGCGTTTGGTTTAAAAAATGTAGATGTACAACTGGAAATGAACCAGGTAAGGCCATACACCTACTCACATTTTGACAGTGTTGCCAATTACACACATTACAACCAGCCGCTGGCCCACCCGCTGGGCGCCAATTTCCGCGAATTTATTGCCATTATAAAAGCGCAGCCGATGAAGAAGGTTTATCTGCGTGCAACTGCTATTTCTTATACAAAAGGTTTAGACAGCGCAGGCGTAAACTTTGGCGGCAATGTATTTGCAGATTACGATACCCGGCCACGTGATTATGGCTTTAAAATAGGCGATGGCACTAAGGCCACCTGCACTTTAGTACAGCTGGTAGCATCTTACGAACTGGCTCAAAATTTATTTATAGATCTTACCGGCCTTATTCGCAACTACAAAATTGAAAGTGTACCAGACGCCCAAAAAACTACTTCTGTTACACTAAGTCTGCGGTGGAATTTAGGCCGCAGAGAATTTTTGTTCTAATACATTTATTGGCCCGGCTTTACAATAAGAATTAAGCTTCCGTTGCGTCGCACTCTTGTACAACAAAATATTTCTGTACAGGTAACACTATCTAAAAGAAAACCTGAAACCTTTCTGTAAACTGGTTTTTACTTTCAGTTTTCGCTTTTAAAAACGGTATACCTGCCGCCCAAAATTGTTAATTTTTTCTAAAGGAATCGAGTGAAACAATATTGTACGAATATTATCGTAGTTTTATACGAATAAATTCGTAAAAGTACTTAAAACCTCAAATCAAAACAATGAAAAATGTATTCAAAACTCCAAAACACGCTATGCTGGCTGGCATTCTCCTTATTGCTGTCACCGCAGTTGCCTGGCAAACCAACGATGATAATGGAGAAAAAGACAGCATCAACAAAGGAGACACATCAGCAGATACTACCACTCCTAAAAAGTTTGGTAATGATAAAGATGAATTTAGAATAAGGGATTTGGACAACAACCTCAAAGACCTTGACATTCAACTCAAAGGCCTCGATATACAGTTAAAAGATCTGGATATTGATCTATTCAAAGAGCTGAAGCGTGCATTTGAAGGTATTGATTTTGAACAAATAGATATTGAGTTAAATGATATAGACAAAGAAAAAATAAAAAAGGAAATAAGGAACGCCATAAAGGAAGCAGATTTTGACAAAATAAAAATTGAAGTTGATAAGTGTCTTAAAGATGCAGAAATAGAGCTTAAGAAGGTTAATACAGAAAAGGTTAGAAAGGAAATTCAGGCACTAAAACTAAGTTTGAATTCTGGCGAACTTAAAGCCCAAATGGATGCGGCTATGCAAAAAGCAAAGCTGGAAATTGAAAAAGCAAAAAAAGAATTGCAGCAATTGAAAAAATTCACTGATGAATTGCAGAATGATGGCCTAATAGATAAAAAGAAAGGATACTCAATCGAGTGGAAAAGTGGTGGCGAACTCTATATTAATGGCGATAAACAAACTAAGTCTGTTGCTGACAAATACAGGGAATATTATAGAAAGGATGGCTACAAAATAAACGTGCATAAGAACAGCAATTAGGGAGCAGTGTTGATGTAACCGCACTTTTGATTAAATAAAACCAGTGTTGCTCGCAGGGGACTACTAGTGAAATAAAAGTTTAGCAATATGGAACATGGGGAGGCGACTTATGTTGTACAAGAGTGCGACGCAAGGAACGGTGAGAGAAGAAAAGGAGTTGGGTACAAAAAATTAAAACTACGATCATCATTTTTAAACGCCCGGGTTATGCTGGGGTATTTTTCTAAAACCTTACCGTTGGGCACTTAACAGCTTTGCCACCGGGATTGAAAAAGCCACTTTTTACAATAGAAATTTCGTAAGCGCCCCTGGTTTGGTTATACGACCCAAGGGTTGAACTTGTAGCATCGTAATTTACAGTAAAAGAAATATCGTTTACCTGGTAACCCACCATGGGTATAAAGGCGTCTTTTAGCCTTAAATAGAGGCCACCAATTACCTGCGAAGTTCCATCGCCGCTTATGTTATAGTGCGCATTGAGCCCTGCTACGGTTTCATACGCGGTTGCGGTTTTACTTACATAAATATTGGGGTTTACTATCCACTGATCATTTAGTTTAAAACTGCCATTTAGAAAAACAGTATATCGTGGCTCTATGCGGGTATCTGCAAACCCATTTGAAAAGAAAGATTCCCTTGGCCTGTTAATATGCATTGCGCTGAAGCCAACATTAAGATAGGCATTATCAGAGGGGAAATACGCGTAATTTAAGCCAGCCTGCAGATCGAAATAAGTTACAGAATTATAAGCAAAAGTTTCGCCGCTTGGCACGTTTACATCGAAGAATTTTCCATTCCATTGATTGTCGAAAGTAAGCTTGTTAAGATCTATCCGTTTATTTACAAAACCGATATTAAAACCTCCGCTTAGCAGACTGGCGGCACCAAGTAGCTGATGATAGGCGATAGACGCAAAACCCTTTGTGGAAGAAAGTCCGCCAGCGCCGGCAACATCTTTTAATAAGGCTCCACCAAGGCCTACCCATCCACTCTCAAACCGGTCGTTGAACAGCTGCATGTCGCCCCAAAGACTCATGGTTTTATAAGGGTTTGCTGTTACGCTTGCCCATTGGTTACGGTAATTTATACCAATACGGTAGTCAACATCAGGCGCAAAACCAGTATTGGCGGGGTTTACCAGCAATGGAGCATTGAAGTATTGTGAAAAATGAAGGTCCTGTGCCTGCAGCAATAAGCCATTGGTAATAATTGCAACCAATATAACAAGTACCTTTTTTAATTTATGCATGTTCATCTTGTTATCATCTTAATAAAGTAATATCTCCCTTTTTGCGATAGGTTTTACCATCAGTAAAAGTTATGTCGAGCACATATACATATACTTCCTGAGGTTGTATAACGCCTTTATACTTGCCATCCCATGACTGTGATTGGCTGGTAGTTTGAAAAATTAAGGTGCCCCACCTGTTATAGATGCGCCAGTTCATTTTCTGTATACCAAAGCCTTTTACTGTTACACCGTCATTAATACCATCGCCATTGGGAGTTAAAGCGTTTGGAACATCAACCACCGGGAAAATGATAGCCTGTACTTGCTGGCAGGAGGTATCAGTACACCCAAAATTATTAAAAGCAATCAGGCAGACATTGTAGGTACCCGTTGCATTATAAATATGTGTTACGATAGTATCTTTTTTTGTGGTAACAACTGAGTCGCCATCCCCGAATTTCCATTTATATAAAGTTGCCCCCAATGAAAAATTTGTGAATTCAAAAGGAGTATTTTCTTTTGGGGTTTGCGGCGAAAAAGAAAATATGGAGGTTGGTTTATCGCTCACCGTTATTGTTTGCTGAGTACTGTCTGTAATGTTGCAGGTATTGGCGTCTATAACAACTAATTTAATTGTATAGCTTCCGGGCACCGGATATTGGTGAACAGGCGATTCGACATTGGAAGTACCACCGTCTCCGAAAGTCCAGAAGAATTGCTGGCCGGCAAGTGAAGTGTTCGTGAACACCGCATCATAAGGCGCACACCCAAAAGGAGGTGTGTCAAACTGTGCTTTTACATTGGCTGCAATATTTAGCGTTAGTGTTGAAGAGTCAGGCGCGTTACAATAGGCGGTATCTATGAGCCTCAGCGCAATCTTATATTGTCCTGGAGCCGGGTAGCTGTGTATTACACTGGGGGCATTGGTAACTATGGCAGCACCATCTCCAAAACTCCATTCAAAACTTTGGGTGCCAAATGGCTTGCCGGCAGGCGGAATGGAAGTATTGTTGAATTGGTATTTCAAAGAGTCACATGGTGGAAGTTTGAGATTTGTAAAACTCAAAATCGCTTCATCATCCCGCACCCTTATATTAGTATAAGAAGTATCAGAAATATTGCATGTCAACGAATCAATAGAAATAAGCCTTACCCTGAATTTGCCAAGACTATTAAATGTATGACTTACTGAAGGGGTAAGGGTTGTAATATCGGGAGTGCCATCACTAAAACTCCATATAAACTTTTTTCCTGTGCCAATCGTATCACTAAAATCAACCGTTAATGGCAGACATCCGGACGTATCCCGTTTAACGCCCTTTATTGCAGGCTGAATACCAGAACCAACACCTGACAGTTCAAAAGCAATTTTTAATGCAGCTTCATTGCAGTGGGAGCTGGCGGCAGCAAGATTGTCGGGCCCCCATACGCCCGGCGTGGTAGGGAAAAAGCCTATGCCGCCGCAATTTGCACAAATTGCTTCATAAATTACACCTTCCTTATCAAAACGGCTAGTACCACCGTCAACGTGGTCGCCAACATCGGGCACATTATCTATGTTTCCATAAAAAGTTCCATATAATTGGCTTAATGCATTCTTTTCCAGTACAAAAAAATAAAAATCACTTCCATCCGATGTTGGCCTAATAGCATTGGAAGTTGTTGACAAATTTAAAGTGTTGGCATTTGGATAACCTTCCAGGCTGTTAAGGCCTCCGCCCCAGCCAGCCACATAAACATTTTCGCAACGGTCAACGAGGAAAGCCGTTGGTGAAATATCCGGAACAGATAAGCCTTTTCCGAAGTTGGTTGAATAAACAATACTGCTGAGGTCGGGATTCATTTTGCTAATAAACTGCTTTCCGCCAGACTGGCTTTTAAAGGCAGCGTTTGCAGATACGGGAAAAGATACTGTAGTTGTTCCCGTAATATATGGAAAGCCAAACTTGTCAAATTGCACACCATACAGCATATCGTTGCCCGATGTACCCACATAAACGGTTTTTAACTGGCTTAGCCCATCATTGCTGATTATCGAAACGAACCCATCACAAACGCCTCCCTGAAAACTGCTGAATAAATTAGGTCCATTATTTCCTCCGGTGCCTTTAAGATTATTACTCGTGGTAGCGCCACCCACATATATATTATTATTGGTTGGATTAAGCGCTAGCACAAAAGCAGCATCATCGCCACCACCACCGATATAAGTAGAAAATATGATTGTGCTAAGATCAGGGCTGGCCTTAACAACAACCCCATCCTGCAGTCCGCCACCTATTGCTTTTTGAAAGGCATTTGAGGTTACGGGAAAGTTTGTAGACTGGGTACAAGAAGCAAGATAAATATTATTAGTCTTGTCAACAATTACTTCACTTCGCGCATCGTCGCCATAGTTGCGTGATATACTCGATGCCCCCTGAGCACTCTGTTTGTCTCTTATGTTTACGCCATCTTTTCCTGAACCCCCAATTTTTCTTGAGCCCAATAAAACGGCTCCGCTTTCACTAAGTTTTGAAATAAAAATGTCTTCATCTCCGCCGCCACCAAAAACAGGAGAAGTAACAGGGAAATCATCTGATGATGTACGGCCCGCAACTACCAAATTTCCATCATTGTCAACAATCATACTGTGGGGTTGTTCGTTTCCGCGGCCACCTAAAAAAGTGCCATATAAACGGTTAGTACCATTTGCACTCAATTTTATTATTGCAACATCAAAACCTTCAGGCCCGCTGCCGCCTTGAAATAGAGTTTGGAACGCACCTGTGCTAACCGGATAACCAGAACCAAAAGCAATGCCGCCAGCATAAAAATTTCCACTGCCGTCGTATGTTGCAGTATAACCCCAATTATCTGTGGTACTGCCAGTAAAGCTGGCAAAAATTAATTGCGGGTCTATAATTAATGTCGCAGTTTTTGAATAATTGTTTAGTTTGAACCGTACAGTGTTTCCATCAATGCTGTATTTCGCACCTACATCAGACCGGCCTTTACCATCAAGCTGGTAACAGTATGGGTTTAGTTCCGAGACCTCTCCCAATGAAGTTTTTACGATAAGATTCCCGTTCTTAACAGATAAACCCTGTACACCATCAAAGCGCATTGCAATGCCAGCAGCATCAGCACCCGGATGTATGATAAGATCGTATTTAAGATTTCCGTTATCGGTATAATATCTTACATCTACTCCTTTATAAATATCCTGATAAGTAACGGCGTTAAATATTCTACAACCGCTGGCCCACTTGCTTTTATCATTGCCAACATAATAGTTATTTACGGTGTTTATCGGCTTGTCAGGTAGAATCGTTGCATTGGGAGATGAGCCTACAAAATTTACTTCATAAGCAAAAGAATGAAGTATAACATCCTGTTTAACCGGAGCTACTGATTTATCTGAATTGGCCAGGCTCATCGCTGTCTGGCTAATTGCTCCACCGTGGCTGTGACCAGATAGTTTTTGAAGGTCATCTTTACTGTTCAACAGCACTTTGTAGCCCTGTTGCTGAAGAAAAAAAGCACTGCCACCCATATCACTTTTAAACTTAACCTTGCTATCCCACTGCCCTTTATTCTCAATGTATTGCAGGCTTTGTGCAAACGTTGAATGAACACTTAATAACAAAATTGCACTAACAAAAAATCGTATGTAGCAACTCAAGGTATTTTTTTTAAAAGTTACGAATTATGCCTGTATCTGGTTTATTAAATTTTGTTTATCAGCAAAAGTTCTTTGGGCATCGCCGCTTGTGTCACTCACTTGTACTTTCGGAGCAACTGTCAGCAATGAACAGTCATGTATCAGGTTTAAGCAAATACAATCTTAATATTTATTTTCTTAGCTGACTGCTGATAGCAGAAACCTATTCAACTGTACAAGAGTGCGACGCAACCAAAGCTTAATCAATGAACTGTAATTCTGGTCCAAAAAAATGTACTTAAAGTAATTAAATAACGTTTGTAAGTACTAAATGTTGTTTACGAAATCCGGCTCCAGATAGTTTTTCCTTTTTGCGACAAAAGATAGCTTTTAAGAGGTAAATTTTGCACATTTTCCAGATTTTCATCTTCAGCTAAAACGGCTTCTGAAAAATGTTTCGCTAAAAGCAGCAACTCCTTATCATTGACTATGCTTGCCAGCTTAAAGTTTAACACCCCGCTTTGTCTTGTGCCTTCAATATCGCCGGGGCCACGCAATTCCAGATCTTTTTCAGCAATAACAAAGCCATCGTTTGTGGCACACATGGTTTTTATACGTTCTCTTGCATCGTTGCTTACTTTGCTGCCTGTTAAAAGTATGCAATAACTTTTTTCGCTGCCCCGCCCAACTCTTCCGCGCAGCTGGTGCAATTGGGACAGCCCGAATTTTTCAGCGCTTTCCACTACCATTACACTAGCATTGGGTACATTTACGCCAACTTCTATAACTGTCGTGCTCACCATAATCTGTGTATCGTGATTAACGAAACGTTGCATGTTGGTTTCCTTCTGATCGGAAGGCATGCGCCCATGAACCATACTAATACTGTATTTTGGTTCGGGAAAAAAACTCTTAACCTGTTCGTAACCCTGCATCAGGTCTTCATAACTCATGGTTTCGCTTTCCTCAATCAGCGGGTAAATAATGTACGCCTGCCGGCCCTTTTCAATTTCGCTTTTGATGAAATCCATAATGTTTGCCCGCTGTGTTTCGTAGCGATGTACGGTGGCAATCGGTATTCTGCCGGGTGGTAGTTCATCCATCACACTGTAATCAAGATCGCCATAGGCCGTCATCGCCAGTGTTCGGGGAATAGGTGTTGCCGTCATTACCAGAATATGCGGTGGCACGGTGGCTTTTTTCCACAACTGTGCCCGTTGCGCTACCCCAAAACGATGCTGCTCATCCACCACTGCAAAACCAAGATTTTTAAATTGAACAGTGTCTTCAATAATGGCATGGGTGCCTACCAGAATATGAATGCTTGCATCCAGCAACCCCTGAGCGATTATTTTTCTTTGTTTTTTTTTGGTGCTGCCGGTAAGCAGCAAAGTCTTTACAGGCATGTCTTTCAAAAGCTCGGATAAACTTTCGTAATGCTGCTTTGCCAGTATTTCCGTTGGCGCCACCATGCAGCTTTGATAGCCATTGTCAGCGGCAAGTAACATGCACAATAAAGCAACAATTGTTTTGCCGCTGCCAACATCGCCCTGCAAAAGCCGGTTCATTTGATGGCCCCGGGCCGTATCAGTTCTTATTTCGCGAATTACCCTTTTTTGCGCCCCGGTTAATTCGAAGGGCAGGTGGTTGGTATAAAAGTCGTTGAAGAATGCGCCCACTTTTTCAAACACAACACCGCGGCTGGTTCTATGTCTGTTCAGTTTGGTGATTTGCAACCTTAGCTGTGCGAGGAAGAACTCTTCGAACTTTAGGCGCATTAATGCGGTCTCGTAATCATTCAGGGTTGCAGGAAAATGAATATCGCAAAAAGCTTTAAAACGGTTCGTGAATTTTAGTTTTTCAAGAATCGATGTAGGTATATTTTCCGGTATATCTCTTTCTGATAACTGCGCCAATAATGCCGACATTAATTTGCTGATCTGCCTGCCATTTAATGCCCTGGCTTTTAGTTTTTCCGTAGTGGGATAAACCGGTTCAAGAAAATTTTTGCCATCTTGCTTTTCGCCCGTGATCAATTCCAGTTCCGGGTGTGTTATCTGAGGCTTGCCGTTAAAAAAACCAGTTCTGCCAAACACCATGTAATTTTTACCGGGCTCTAAAGTTTTTTGCACCCAGTTAATTCCCTGGAACCAAATCAGTTCAAGATAACCGGTATCGTCTTTCAATTCGGCCACCAGGCGTTTAGCCCTTTTTTCACCAATCAGTTCAATATTGGTAAGTTTTCCTGCAACCTGAATAAACTCGGTAGCCGCAGTAATATCGCGGATCTTGCTTACCACCGTTTTATCAATATGACGCAGCGGAAAATGTTCCAGCAGGTCGCGGAAGGTAAATATGCCCAGTTCTTTTTTAAGCATATCGCCACGCAAAGGACCCACGCCTTTTAGGTATTCAACAGGACTATCAAGTATGGAAGGTTTCGTATTGATACCAGTATTTGTGATGAATGCTGTAAAATACAAATTTCCGAAGCAGCAGTACGAAATACAAAATATAAAAGCAGAAATTTTTTGAACCAGGCTTCAGGAATGCTATGAAACTTTACTTGCGTCGCACTCTTTTGGGTCTGGTATTCTACTGAGCTTTTAACTAAGCGAAGATTGTGAATATTGAAAAAAGCGAGTTGAAACTACGGCGGCTCACGGAAAATTTAGTTCGCATAAAACGTAGTCACTAAACAGACATTGTGCACAGCATAAGTTTGACTGAAACACAAAGCTAAATGCAGCGTGTTACCTTGGCATGTTAGTTGCCTTTATTTAGGTATAAAAAAAACAATTTTATGCCTATCTTAAATATCTTAATTGTAGTTGTAGTTGTTGGCGTTCTTCTCTGGCTTGTAAATACATACATCCCTATGCAGCGCACTATAAAGAACATTCTGAATGCTGTGGTTGTAATTGCTCTCGTAATTTGGTTACTGCAGGCTTTTGGCGTTTGGGGCAATTTAACGAGCATGCATACCTAATCTAAATTATCAACAGGTGGATTGAGATTTAAAGTGGGGAATTTTTTTCGCAACATCTTTTATTTTGATGAGTTGTTGAAAAAAATTGGTGAGATAATTTGTGTTCGCAAAATAAATTTAATTTTTTTTAGCCGCTTTTTATGCTGGCTAACTTGCTCATCTTTATTCGGCAGGTACAAGAGTGCGACGCAAGAGGCGATGCCATTTAGAAAATAGCTCGGTACAAATTTTTTTCTACTTTTGAAAATATAAAAATGCCCGTTAAATCGGGCATTTTTTATTAACAATAATCGGGTAAACTTAATTTTTTGCTGGCGGGGGTGGGGGAACACCTCCATTGGTTTTTTGATCCATAATGCCTTTTGCATCAGGATGAGGAATACCTCTGTGGCAGGTATTACAGCTAATTACATTGATGGTATCCGGCATTGTGGAATTATCGAAGTTGAAATGATTTGCATTGATACTTTTTGTCATTTTCATCATATAGCGTGCTATGCCTTTTTCGTCCTTGTCATCTGCGGCAAAATCCCAACCGCTATTCCAGTCATTGCCGTTGTGTACGTGACAAAAGCCACACTTTACGCCTAATGACGCTTTAAAACCATCCATTATATGATCCAGATCATCTTCACTGATATCTTTTGGCAATACCTGAAGATTCTTAAATCCTTCCTTTTTAATGGGTTTTGGCGGTGCATAACCAGCCACACCAAAAGCGATAAAAGCTATAAGGAATAAAACGACACTTACCTTCTTTTTGTTGGTTTTAAACATATCTGTAGAATTTTGTGCCGTAAATTAAGTAAAACAATGAAAACAGAATTAATTTTTATATGAAATTTCAACTGGTCTGGCAGCTTGGTGGTACCTGACTAATATTGGGGGATTAGTTTGTAAGGCTTTTACAGGTTACGTAATTCTTCGGCAATAAGTTCATGTAAACTTTCTTCGTTCTTAATAATCCAAATGGGAATATTTTTCTCGACAATCTTCCAGCTGTTGTTT
>JBBRDW010000014.1:0-53190 GCA_038203525.1 Chitinophagales bacterium
ATCAAAACAAAAAAAAAGCCGCAATGAGATTAAAGCAGCATATTACCGTTCTAAAAAATGAAAATATTCGCTGATACCAATATACTTGTATCGGTACTTAACAAAGAGTATCCTTTGTTTACATACACTTCCCGCATTTTAAGTCTGCACGGTTTCCACAATTTTGAAATATATACTTCCCCGGTTTGCCTTGCTATTGCTTTTTATTTTGCTGAGAAAAAACATAAAAATGTTTTGGCAAGAAAAAAATAGAATTGCTTTGCAACAATATACATATAGCGCCGTCAACTGAAACTTCTGTAAAAAAAACTTTGCAAAATAAAAAAATACATGGTTTTGAAGACGGCATTGAATACTATGCAGCCATTGAAAACAAGTGCGGCTGCATAGTGACTGAAGACAGGGATGATTTTTATTTTTCTGAAATTGAAGTGCTGAGTGCAGAACAATTTTTTGTAAAATATATGCAGGGTAAAAAAGTAAATAAAAAATTAAAATAGATTGTATGTCGTATTGCAGTTATGTAGAATCGTTAGATGAAAATAATGTACATAAACGCTATCACGATAATGATTACGGCTTTCCATTGCACGGAGATAACGAATTCTTTGCAAGGCTTGTACTCGAAATAAACCAGGCTGGTTTAAGCTGGGATACGATTCTTAAAAAGAAGGCAAATTTTTTTAAAGCATATGATGATTTTGAAATTAAAAAAGTAGCGGCCTATAAAGAAAAACAAATTGAACGGTTGCTGAATGATGCGGGAATCATCCGCAATCGGTTAAAAGTGAATGCCGCAATTGAAAATGCAAAGACAATTGTGGAACTGCAAAAGGAATTTGGTTCCTTCAAGAACTGGATAGATACCAATCATCCGCTTACAAAAGAAGAATGGGTAAAGCTTTTTAAAAAGCATTTTAAATTTACTGGTGGCGAAATTGTGAATGAGTTTTTAATGAGTACGGGGTATTTAGCCGGGGCGCATACAGAAGCCTGCGCCGTTTTCCATAAAATAAAAAGACTTAAACCGATGTGGATGCAAAAATGACTATTGCCAGTTCCAGACAACTACGCTCCAATTATCTTTTTCATCGCGGTGTGTTTCTATGGTTTTAAAACCAATTCTTTCATGTGCCCGTACAGAACGTGTATTGCTGGTTGATATTTCTGTCTCCACAAAATCGAACTGGTGCTGAAAGAGTTCTTTGTGTTTGAGGTACAACATCTCGAAAATACCTTTTCCGCGGTAAGCTTTATCTACACAAACCTGGCCCATTACATAATAGCTATAACTGCTTAATGGTTTTCCATTGTAAATGATATTATCAACGGACTGAATCATTTGCTCCATTTCACGATGAAAATGGCGGGCTTCTTTAAAAGCCACCAATGCATAACCGGCAACTTTATCGCCATCTTTTACAATTACATTGGGATGTAGTTCGTGCATTTTCTTTAGAAGCTCCAATGAATAATTCCAGGAGATAAAACCTTGTTCATTTTTTTCCGCTTCTGTAATATTTGATTTTTGATTTTGTTTGGACAGTTCCAGTATCTGCAACAGTTCTTCTTCTGTGGTTACTATGGTCGCATACATGTTGATACAATTAATTTTGAGTTTCGCAAATGGTGGATAGAATTACAAAAAGTACAAGCGTCCGGCTGAGGCGAAAATAAAGCATCATGGTAGTAATGAAGTCCTGCTAAAAATTGTATTACTATTTGTACTCACCAAAGACTTTTCGTAAAGTGTCGGCAATTTGGCCAAGCGTACAATAATTTTCAACAGCTTCAATTACCAAAGGCATCAGGTTGGTGCCATCTTTTGCAGCCGCATCAATTTTTTGCAGAGATGCCATGGCTTTTCCACTATCTCTTTTAATCCTTAGTGTTCTTAGCTTCTCGCTTTGTACTTCTCTAATACTGTCATCAATTTTAAAACCCGGAATTTTATTCTTTTCGTCGGTGGTAAATTTATTTACACCTACAATTATTTTTTCGCCGCTCTCAATCTTGGTTTGGTATTCGTATGCACTGCCGGCGATTTCATTTTGCATAAACCCTTTTTCTATTGCGCTTACGCTGCCACCCATTGCATCAATTTTTTTGATGAGTTCCAGAGCATTTTTTTCCACTTCGTTGGTAAGAGATTCAATAAAATAACTCCCCGCAAGCGGATCAACTGTTTCGGTAACACCGCTTTCAAAAGCAACGATCTGTTGGGTACGCAGCGCAATTCCGGCAGCTTCTTCTGTGGGTAAACTCAATGCCTCATCGTAGCCGTTTGTATGCAGGCTTTGTGTGCCGCCAAAAACCGCAGCAAGTGTTTGAATGGTTACGCGGCTTATATTGTTCAACGGCTGCTGTGCCGTTAACGTACTGCCGCCGGTTTGAGTATGAAAACGCAGCATCATGGCTTTTTCATCGGTTGCACCAAGGTCTTTCATTATATGTGCCCACATTCTTCTGGCGGCACGAAACTTGGCCACTTCTTCAAACAAATTATTGTGTGCATTAAAGAAAAAAGAAAGCCGTTTGCCAAATACATTAATGTTTAAACCCTTGTCCAGCGCAGCTTTTACGTAGGCTTTACCGTTACTTAAAGTAAAAGCAATTTCCTGTACCGCAGTGCTGCCAGCCTCGCGTATATGATAGCCTGAAATAGAAATGGTGTTCCATCGGGGAAGCTCTTTTGCACACCATTCAAAGATGTCAGTAATAATGCGCATGGATGCCTTCGGTGGATAAATATAAGTACCCCTTGCGGCATACTCTTTTAAAATATCGTTCTGTATGGTGCCGGTTATTTTCTTTAAGTCAGCACCCTGCTTTTTTGCAAGCGCCACGTATAAAGCAAGCAAAATAAAACCTGTTGCATTAATGGTCATTGAAGTGGAAACCTGCTCCAGATTAATGCCGGCAAAAAGGTTTTCCATATCTTCCAGACTGTCTATAGCTACCCCAACTTTCCCTACTTCACCTTCTGAAAGCGGATGGTCACTATCGTAGCCTATTTGGGTGGGCAGATCAAATGCTACGCTTAACCCGCTTACGCCCTGCGATAGTAAATAGTGATAACGTTTGTTGCTTTCTTCTGCTGTAGAAAAACCAGCATACTGGCGCATCGTCCACATTTTGCCCAGGTACATATCGGACTGCACGCCACGGGTATACGGAAATTCTCCCGGTGCATCTTTGGGCGGTTGATAACCAGCAGAAGAAGCTGAATATACAGGCTCTATTTCTATACCGCTGTCAGTAATTTTTTTTTCTTTCATGGCGCACAATGGTTGTTGATCACAGAAATATTTCCTGCATCAGGTATTCAATACTTTTTTTACTTCGTAACTCAGCACTTCGCTCACCACTTCGTGCAGGCTGCCTTTCTTATCGTTCATCGTGTACTCGATAAGCAGTTTATTTAGGTCCATGCCTGTTGCGTTTGCCGGCAATATATTGGCAAGCTGATTTATGATGAGCAGATTTTGCTCTTTTAGGTTTTTGAGGGCGCGCCACGAATCGGCACTTACATAGATTTGCTGAGTAATATTATGATCGTATTCTTCTTTGATGCCTTGCGTAAGCAGGTACTGCATTTCCCTTGCGTTTGCCCCGGCAATATTTACGCGGCTTATAAGATTGGGTAGGGCAATTCTATCGGTAAGCAATATTAGACGTTCATAGGCTTGAAGCTGCATTTGCAGCGTAGTATTGGTTCCGTCGGCGTTAAAGACGGAGGTGCTTTTTTTATTTTTTGCAAACAGCAGATATAACAATGCGGCTGCTACAAAAAATAAAACGATCAGAATAAGTACAAGGGTATTTGTATCCAAGTTAATGTGTTTTTGCAAAAATAGGTTTCTGCTTTTGAAGGAGTAATTTTTTTGAGCCCGGCATTTGCTTTTTCAATTGAACTTCCATTACAGCTTGCCCCGCCTATGGCGGAGGTCGCACGCTTGTACTGCAGGCAATGAGGCAACAAGGCAAAAAGGCAATAAGTAATTCGTTGTGCACTGTTCAATGATCATTAAAGTTCCAATTGTACAAGAGTGCGACGCAACGGAAGCATCATAACAGCACTGAAGCCGGGCCAAAAAACAATAACAAAACAGATAATAACCTGCCAGCATATTTCCGCAACACGAAAACGATACGTGTATCATAAATTTTGCTTCTTATTATCTTTGCATCACAAGTAAATGAATATGGAAAATACATTGTCGTTACCGGTAGCTTTAACAAAAGGTGCTATACAGGAATTAAAAAGGTTGATGAATGAAGAAGGTTTCGACGCAAATCAAAAGCTTCGCATTGGTGTAAAAGGCGGCGGATGCAGCGGTATGACTTACGTGCTGGGCTTTGATGTTCAACTTGCAGATGACGAAGAGTTTGATTATGAAGGCATATCATGCATTATGAACAAAGGACACGAAATGTACCTATATGGTATGCAGATTGACTTTCAGGATGGCCTTAACAGCAGGGGTTTTACTTTTACCAATCCTAATGCTTCTTCTACCTGTGGCTGCGGAACTTCTTTTGCCGTATAATGTGAAAGATTTTATATTTTAAAGGTTGATTAACTGGAATATTCGTCGATGTTCATAATAAAAGTAGCCGGTAATTACCGGCTACTTTTATTATTTGAATCAAGTCTATTTATTAGGACCTCTCTTTCTTGGGTTTTGCCTTGGCTGCGGCTGTGGGGTTGACTGAGGCTTGGCGTGCTGTTCGGTTTGTGACTGCTGAACATTACGGTCAGGCCTGTTTGCCGGTTGATTATTAACCTGAGGCTGATTTCTGCTTCGCTGATCATTTGTCTGTTGCTGCCTTTGTCTTTGTTCGTTAAGCTGTTTGTTTCTCTGATCATTCAGCTGCTTTTGCCTTTCTTCATTCTGTTGCCTGTCTCTTTGATCGTTAAGCTGTTTGTTTCTCTGATCATTCAGCTGCTTTTGTCTTTCTTCATTCTGCTGCCTGTCTCTTTGATCGTTAAGCTGTTTGTTTCTCTGATCATTCAGCTGCTTTTGCCTTTCTTCATTCTGGTGCCTGTCTCTTTGATCGTTAAACTGTTTGTTTCTCTGATCATTCAGATGCTTTTGTCTTTCCTCGTTCTGCTGCCTGTCTCTTTGATCGTTAAGCTGTTTGTTTCTCTGATCATTCAGCTGCTTTTGTCTTTCCTCATTCTGCTGCCTGTCTCTTTGATCGTTATTATTATTGTTTCTGTTATCACCCATCTGCCTGTCTCTTTGATTGTTTGCCTGGTCATTTAAACCATTATTATCTTTTCTCTGTTCCGGTCTGTATATTTTAATGGTGTTGTTGTTAACCATTCTGTAGTTACCAGGCTTAGAATCATTGGTTATTCTAACTTCATTTATTCTTCTTCCGGTTGCCCTTTCGGCTTCTCTTCTATCAGGGCCAACTATGTACCTGTTGTTATTATAAACATTGGTTCTATTGATGATAGTTGTATGGTTTATGATCGTAATATTTCTATCCCTGCTAACCCTGTAGTTGGCTAAGTAAGGACTGGTAATATTTCGCCTTGGTACAAAACACCACCTGTCTGCCGGCATATAATTGCCAAAACCAAACCCAATGTTTATATGTATACCAGGTGCAAGCGGTGCCCATCCATAATAGTCGCCACCGGTGCGCCAGCCTACCCATGCCGGCCCCCACTCGTAGCCGGGAACCCACATCCAGCCATTAAAGTCATCAAATGCCCAACGGCCATAATGGAACGGTGCCCAACCCCAGCGATAATCTGATGCCCACGTCCAGCCATAAGAACTATATACCCAGTGACCGCCGGAGTAGTAGGGCGTAAAATCGCGTTCATTGCTTATCCAAACCTTTCCGTAGGAGGGTGTATTAATCCATCGGCCGTAAGGACTCAGTTCGTTTACAAAAACATTAATGTCAACATTTGGCTGATTGTTGTACTGACCATTGTCGTACTGATTTTGATTGTACTGGTTTTGATCGTATTGATTATTACTGTAGTCATCAGATGGTGGGCTATTGTAACCATCGTTATTATACGGTGGTTGTGCAGACACATGGCGGCCCGCGCTGCAACCCATTAAAAATGTAAAAGAAAGAAGTGTAAAAATTGGAATAGGTAATTTAGTTTTCATGATTAAAAAATTTTGTTGTGAATGATATTGGTATAAATGCAATCTTGATACCGCAATTCATTTGCATTTTTTCTTTATGATTGTTTTGACATAAAGGAATTACAATGCTTTGTTAAGGGTACGTGAAGACGAAAGGAAATAAATAATGAACCAGTTAGATGGCCGATAATGAATGCAAAATAAAATCGTATTTTAAAGAGGCTCACTGAATTTTAAAAAGCTCGTTTACCCTAACGATTAGTGTTAGCCAGGCATTGGTTTTTTATGGCAACCCAGTTGCGTCGCACACTAGTACTATTGGAACATAAAGCAGCGGCTCATAAGTTCCCAACCTTAAGCGTTCTCTGGTAGTTTTAACACCTGAAACTTGTAATCGACTTTACGCTGGGGCGTGGAACTTGCATCAGGAAGTTGCGAATGCACCAACGTGCTAGCAGCACGATAGGCTGGGCAAGCCGCAACAGAAGTTCAATCGAAATATTGCAGCCCGCCCCAAAAAACCACCATTTAAAGGCATCAAAATGTTAGCAGAAATTACACCCTGCATAATTGAGCCGCAGTAATGTGGATAATCTTATTATAACAGGGGTATAAATCGGCTGTGGTTAAGTATTTTTGCCAATATGGATCTTATACAAATACCCAGCTTTTGGAAACTAACCATTTTCAGCTGTTTATGTGTGGTAGTCGCCGTTCAGCTTTTTTACTATCTCTACTTCTTCAGAAGGCTGGCGCAGTATCAGCCGCCTGCTAAGCCCTCATCGCAGGAATACCCGGTATCGGTAATTGTCTGCGCAAGGGATGAGGCCGAAAATATTGCACGCAACCTGCCAGGCATACTGGTGCAGGAGTATAAAACTACCCATGAAGTAATTGTGGTAAACGATAACAGCAGCGACGAAACAAAATACCTGCTTGATGAGTTTAAAAAAACTTTCAAAAACCTTAATGTGGTGGCGCTTACACAGGAAGCAAAAATGATTCCCGGCAAAAAATTCCCTTTGTCAATAGGCATTAAATCAGCTAAGTACGAAGTGGTTTTATTAACCGATGCAGACTGTGTTCCCGCAAGCGAAAACTGGATATATAAAATGCAGGACGGCTTTTACGATGACAAGCAGATTGTACTGGGTTATGGCGCATATCATAAATATCCCGGCGTGCTTAATAAGCTGATACGTTTTGAAACTTTTCACAGCGCTATGCAATATTTTTCTTTTTCGCTGGCGGGCATGCCATATATGGGTGTTGGTAGAAATTTATCGTACAAAAAAGAATTATTTTTTAATAATAAAGGCTTTTCGAGCACTAACCAGATACCAGGCGGAGATGATGACCTTTTTATAAATAAAGTAGCCACAGCAAACAATACAGCCATAGTAATTGATAAAGAGGCGCACACTTTAAGTGAACCTGAAAAAACATGGAACAATTGGCAAAGACAGAAGTTCAGGCATTATACCACTTCAAAATATTATAAAAGCAAACATAAATTCTGGCTTGGCTTATATTCTTTAACACAAATGCTGGTATACCCTTTTCTAATTGCCGCAATTATATCTTATATCTGGTGGCTGGCATTGGCAGTGTTTGCTTTGCGCTTGATTGTGCAGGGAATTGTGTACTATAAAACTATGCGCAAATTAAACGAAGCAGACCTTTGGCCTTATTTCATTTTCCTGGACATCTGGATGTTTTTTTATTACCTGCTTTACGCACCGGCACTGTTTAAAAAGCCAGCCAAAAACTGGCATTAGCTGTTCTTTGCAGCCTTCCAGAAAGGATTTTGCATTAAACAAATACAATGGAAATACTACTTAAATATTTTGATGATTTTACCGAGACGCAGCTACGCCACTTTGCAGCATTAGAGGAATTATACAAAGACTGGAACAGCAAGATCAATGTAATTTCCCGAAAAGATATTGATGGCCTTTACGAGAAACATGTGCTGCATTCTTTAAGCATTGCCACCCAGGTAAATTTTTTACCAGGAACAACAATTATTGATATTGGAACAGGAGGCGGCTTCCCTGGTATTCCGCTTGCCATATTTTTTCCTGAAGTAGAATTTCACCTGGTAGACAGCATTGGCAAAAAATTAAAAGTAGTGAACGCCGTGGCTGAAGCTATTGGCCTGCGCAATGTTACCACGCAGCAAACAAGAGCCGAAGAGATTAAAAACCGCAAATTCGATTTCGCTGTTTCCCGCGCTGTTGCACCCTTAAAAGAACTATGGCAGTGGAGCAAACCTTTGATTAAAAAAGCCGACCGCCAGGAGTTACCGAATGGACTCATCAGCCTTAAAGGCGGCGACCTTACCATAGAAATTTTTGAAAGCGGCGTTCGGCCGCGCATGGTAGCAATTAGTAATATTTTTAAAGAAGAATCTTTTAAGGATAAGCACTTACTGCACGTAACCCGTTAGTAACATTTGACGTGATTCAAAATGTTTAATACAAGTATTTTTGAGCCGGGCAATATTTTTTTATGGCATCGTACGTTGCGTCGCACTCTTGTACAATTGAACCTTTAATGAGCAGTGGACAATGAACAGTGAACAACCAATTGCTCTTTGCCTATTGCCTCTTTGCCTATTGCCTTTTTGCCTCTTTGCCTCTTGCCTCTTTGCCTTGTTGCATCTCTTTCTGAACGCACAAGAGTGCGACGCAAGTAAAGATGCACAATGACCTCACTGCCCGGTCCCTAAAAAAACCTCACAAAGCCAGCAGGTTGCCCAACTGTTCAGCGGTACGCTTTAAATTTTCGTATGTGTTGTCTATAGCGGACGCTATATCGGTGGGTTGGTTGCCAATGGGCAGCAGAATATTAAAATACTGGTTTAACTGCGCATCTGCAACCAGTGGCACTTTGCCGGCAAGGCCAATTACGGTAATTGATTTTTTTTTGGCCCATTTCGCGACGCCAAATGGCGCTTTACCCTGCAGCGTTTGCGCATCAATGCTGCCCTCCCCTGTTATAACGATGTTGGTATTTTGCAAAGCGGTTTCAAAACCAGTACATTCTAAAAAGTAACCGATGCCGTTTACAAGCTTTGCATTTATAATAGCATGCAAGCCTGCAGCTACGCCACCGGCCGCACCACCATGTTTTACCGCAGCCATGTCTTTACCTGTTTCTTCAAAAACAACCGCTCTTAAGCGGGCCAATGCCGTTTCAAGTTGCAACACTTCGTTTTCTGATGCACCCTTTTGCCGGGCAAAAGTTTCCGCAGCACCATTAGCACCAAGTAATTGATTTTCCACATCGCAAAGCACAATGAGTTCTGTGTGCTGCAGTCTTGGGTCTAGTGTTGTTCTGTTTATACCAGCCAATGCCTGCAGTGACAGGGGTAGCCCCAATAACTGGCTGCCATTTTTATCGCAGAACTGCGCCCCCAAAGCGCTGAGTATGCCTGTGCTGCCGTCAACTGTTGCGCTGCCGCCAACGCAAAGCAGTATTTTATTTACACCTTTATCAAGTGCATGTTTTATGAGCTGGCCGGTACCGTAAGTTGTGGTGTGCAAGGGATCGTATTCCTGCTGCTGAAGCAGCCTTAAGCCGGAGGCGTTTGCCAGCTCTATTACGGCAGTTTTGCCGTTATCAATCAAACCGAAAGAAGCGCTTATTAATCTGCCGAGGGGATTTTGTACTTCGGCATTTATATTTATTCCACCGAGGTATTGTAGAAGCAATGCGGCCGTTCCATCGCCACCATCACCAACCGGAAAACAGATCGTGCTGCACGAAAGCCTGCTGCGCTGAAGACCAAGACTTACTGCTTCAGCGGCTTTGTGGGCTGTAAGACTATTTTTAAAAGCATTGGGAGCAATAAGTATTTTCATCATGGAAATTATGGTGCATTTAAAGATAAAATATTAATAGCCGGTTAGGGAAATAAAAAAATCATCGACCCCTACCTGCATAAAACAGTCACATCAACAAGGTTAGCACTTAACTTTATCATCAAATTTTTTTATGAGAAAACTGTTCAAACGAATTGTATACTTTTTTCTTTTCATATTTGTACTGGTCAATATTTTATCCGCATCGCAGGCTTACTATTTTACCCGTTTCTACGATAATATAAAACCGCAGAGTGGAGCACAGATGGGCATTTCGGGCATGTTGCTCGGCGTGCCCTTACCAAAAAGTATTATAAGTGATTCGCTTAAAATATCTCATTATAATGTTACCCTTAATACACAAGACGGTTTAAAATTAGCCAGCTGGCATTTACAACACGGGTCATCAGACTCAGTAAAAGCAAAAGGAACTATCATTATGTTTCATGGGCATGGCAGCAGCAGAAGCGGCGTTATAAACGAAGCAAGCTCCTTCTACAATCTTGGGTTTAATGTATTTATGATTGACTTTCGTGCCCACGGCCAAAGCGAAGGAAATATATCTTCCATCGGTTATTACGAATCAAGGGATGTAAAAGCTGCCTACGACTATATAGCTGCCGGCGGCGAAAAAAATATAGTGCTCTGGGGAATTTCGCTTGGCGCAGCAACCATTACAAAAGCAATGAACGATTATCCAAATGTTCAGCCAAAAAAAATCATCCTCGAAATGCCGTTTGGCAGTATGCTGGCTGCTGTAGAAGGGAGGGTAAGAATAATGGGTATGCCCGATGAACCCATTGGAGTTTTGCTTACTTTCTGGGGCGGTACAGAACTTGGCGTTTGGGCCTTTAGTAATAAGCCAGAGGAATACGTGAAGGCAATAACCTGCCCAGTGTTATTGCAATGGGGCAAAAGCGATCCCCGTGTAAGTGAAAAGGAAACAGATGCTGTTTATGCAAACCTAGCATCAAAAGAAAAAACGCTGAAAGAGTACGATGGCATTGCACATGAAAGCATTTGCACTAAAGCCCACGAAAAGTGGATGCAGAATGTTAGCACGTTTTTAAAATAACTACACCTTCGGCTAATTAAAAAAAGAGATTTACGAACCCGGCAGCAAGGCAATGTTTTAGCTTTGGTTGCAGCTTTCCCCACCAAGGGCGGGAGTAGCTCTCTCGTACTGATAAATACCATCTAACAAATTAAATACAAAAGTCGAATAATGTAATTGCGCCGGCGCTTTAGCAAATACCCTCCAACACCTATAAAACATTTTATATATTTTTTGAACTTGCAGTTTATTGTGCTGCGCACTGTGTTGGCGTAAAAGAGTGTGACGCAAGAATGTTCAATAGCAGTAAAAAGATTATGGAAAAAAAATCAAAAAAATGAGACAACTCCTTTGTATTTTATTAACCTTTTTTGTATCAAGTCTTTTTGCACAAGTGCCGCAACTTGTTATACCACGCGGCCATGCTGAAGATGTTAATATGATTGCTGTAACGCCTGACAATAAATTTCTTGCCAGCGGAAGCTGGGATAAAACAGTAAAGCTTTGGGATATGGCAAGCGGGAAGGAATTAAAAACACTGGGCAACTTTCCTTCCTGGGTAAAATCCATTGCCTTTAGCCCCGATGGAAAAAAGCTGGTAACAGGCTGCAACAAAGAGCTTCGTATAAATGATATTGTTGGCGGCGGTAAGGAAATTTTTAAACAGGCTGTTCATGCGGATGATATAAATGCACTTGCATTTACAGGTGACGGTGAATTACTCGCTACTGTAAGCGCAATAGCAAACCCGGATAAAAACGGGAATATGTTTGAGGTAAAAATATGGGAAGCAGATAAAATGGATTTGGTGGGACGGGTGATTGCAAAAGGCAGTATTACAAGCCTGCGTTTTAAAAATAATAATGAGCTGATTTGCGTTGGCGGCACACAGATTTTTCATATAGATGTAAACTCGGGTAAGATTATCCAAACAGAACAATTTGAAAATGGTATTTCAAAATTAAGCCCCGATGGCAAGTGGATTGTAAAAGATGATTACGATAGTAAGCCTGCTGAAAGCGATGATCCGGAAGACATGAATTTATTCTCAGATGGCAGGGCAACAATTGAAATTATTAACCGCAACACTAAACAGATCCTGCATAAATTTACCGGGCAAAGATCTTCTATAAAAACAATTGCTTTTAGCCCCGACAGCCGCTATGTGTTAACAGGTGCCGATGATAATACCATCTTTATTTATGATTTGCAAACGATGAAGTTCGCTGCAAAGTTTACCGATAAAATGTCTTACCCTGCCGGCTTAACATTTACACCGGATGGTAAGAAAGTAATATCGGGCAATTATGATAAAATGATCCGCATCTGGAATTTCGAAGATAAAAGATTAGTACAGAAATTGGGTGGCGTTGCAAATGTAATTTATAATATCGCTCTTTCACCAAACGCTGAATCACTTGCTGTAATTGGTGCGCCGGGCTTTGGCGGCGGTGGTTATATACAGGTGCTCGATCTTAAACGTGGCGCTGTTACCAAACGTTATGATGCGAATATTCTTGGAAACACCATTCAATATTCACCCGATGGAAAGTATTTGATTGCAGGTTCTTTTAATAAAGGTATTGGAGTATGGAATACTGCTACCCAGCAAAAGCTGCAAGTGTTTGAAGGCAAAGAAAAAGCAACAGCGTTTGCTATTTCGCAGGATAATAAAATAATGGTGAGCAGTAACAATGATGCAAGCGTTCCCGAACTGCTCATACAGTCATTCCCCGGTGGAAATAAAATAAACAGTTTCCGTCTTCCGCATAATACAAGCACTATTATTTTTTCTCCGGATCAGCGTTCCGTATATGTTGGTTTTACTACAGATGACAAAACATTCAGGATAGATGTTGCTACAGGAAAAACGTTGCAAACTTTTCGTCATGCAGGTGAATACAACAGCGTTACCGGCATAAAAAAAATGTTGCTTAATAAGGATGGAAGTATTTTATTAACAGCAGATGATTATGGTCATGTGCGGTGGTGGAACACCGCAACCGGCGCAGAAACTGCTAACAGTAATGTACAGAAAAGCAGGATCAATTCCATGATCATGACACCTGACTTAAAACAAATGATTACCTGTGGTGGCGAAAGCGCCTTCGCAGATTCAACAATAAGAATTACTGACGTACTTACGAAAAAACTTATACAAACACTTGATGGTCATACCAATTCTCCCACCTCATTATCTTTAACTGCGGATGGTAAATTTTTATTCAGCGGCAGCTACGACAGAACGGTTAAACTATGGAACCTTGCAACAGGCCAGCCGCTTGCCACAATGGTTTTTTTTGGAGGTACAGACTGGGTAGTGGTTGATAATGCAGGCCGTTTTGACGGCACTGAAGAAGGAATGAAAAAAATGTATTTCGTAAAGGGGCTTGATGTGCTGCCACTTGAGTCTGCTTATGAACAATTCTATACACCCAGCCTCTTGCCGCGTATAATGGAAGGTGAAAAATTTACACCGCCTGCCGTTGATATAAATAAATTGAAAGCTGCACCTGAAGTAAAAATATCAATGGTTGATCAGCAACGAAATTTATCTGTTGAAGATGATGTACCTGTTTATAAAACTGATAAGGAACAGGCAATTATAAAAGTAGGTGCATCCTGCCCTTCGGATGGGGTTGCAGAGATCAGGTTGTTTCAGAATGGCAAGCTTGTTGAAACAACACGTAACCTTATTGTAGATAATGATAATACAGGCGAAAAAAATTCAGTAAAAACATTCATTGTTAAATTGAATGAAGGTGAAAATATTTTTAAAGTCATTGCATTTAATACACAAAGAACTGAAAGCAAGCCTGCAGAACTAACCGTTAATTACAAACCCCCTGGTAATGCTAAACCCGATTATGTGGGCATTACTTTGCACCTAATGGTAGTGGGCATCAACAATTATAAAAACACAAAATACACTTTGAATTATGCAAAGGCCGATGCCACGTCTTTCAAAGAACAATTGGAAAAAAGTAACGATATTTTTAGTAAAGTGAATGTGCATTTTATTACAGACGCTGATGCGCTTAAAACAAATATAGAAGCCACTTTTAAACAGGTAGCCAAAGAAGCAAAACCGCAGGATCTTTTCATATTTTACTATGCGGGTCATGGTGTAATGACTATGGGTGATAAGAACAAGGAATTCTACATTGTGCCTTACGATGTTACCCAGTTATATGGTGCCGAAGATGCACTTGCACAAAAGGGTATTTCGGCAACTGAGCTACAGGAATTCTCAAAAAATATCTCCGCGCAAAAACAATTGTTCATACTCGATGCATGCCAGAGTGCCGGCGCACTAGATGCGGTTGCTATGCGGGGTGCAAGTGAAGAAAAAGCGATTGCCCAACTTGCCCGCAGTACCGGTACACACTGGCTTACAGCAAGCGGCAGCGAACAGTTTGCCACAGAGTTTTCGCAACTTGGTCATGGTGTTTTTACGTATGCTTTGTTACAGGGTTTACAAGGTGCAGCCGATAACGGTGATGGGCGGGTTACCGTAAATGAATTAAAGGCATATCTTGAAACCACGGTACCAGAATTGTCGCAAAAATATAAAGGCAATGCGCAATATCCGGCAAGCTATGGTTTTGGAAATGATTTTCCGGTGGAGATAATAAAATAGTTTGCAGTTTACAGTTAAATAATTATTAGCCGGTGCAGAAGAAGTTCTTTGGGCATCGTCCCTTGTGTCACTCACTTGTACCTTCGGAACAGTGAGCAGCAACGCGAATTACAGAACTTCAACATACAGCAGGTAAAAGATAATAAGCACTGTTGCACCTTGCCGATGTTCTGGCGAAAGTAAAAGAGTGCGACGCAAGTAAAGTTGATTAGTATTGCAGGTGCAGGGTATAAAAAAATCCAATAAAATGATAACATCTTATTCCCTAAAAACAAACAAACTATGATGAAGCAAACAGTTATTTTATTAGCGGCATCGTTGCTGTTTGCAGGAGTATTAACTGCACAAACTCCCAAACTGATTGTTCCAACGGGTTTTAATAATTCTATCGTAACAAAAATGCTCGTTTCGCCTGACGGGAAAATATTATATACGCTTACAGTTAATTACGTGGCTAAATGTTTTGATGCGCTTAGCGGTATTGAATTACGTACCTATGAAGGGGGCGGTCAGGCAATGGATATGCTTTTATCGCCCAACGGCAAATTGCTGGTACTGCTCGGGTCAACGGCTACTACATATGATGCAGCAACGGGTTTAATATTGGGTCAGGCCAAACCGATTAGCGGCATGAACAATCATAGTTATTATTACGGCTGTTTCCTGGATAACGAAAATTTTTGTACCGCAACTATTGATGGAACACTTTTTTTTAATCAAAAGAATTGGAGTATTCCGGCAAATAATATTCCGCTTGCCAATTATTATCATATTGCAATTTCTCCCGATGGCAAGTCTCTTGCAGCAGTTAGAATTCGGGGTGGATACTATAAACTTGATATTTGGAATCTTGCTGCAGGCAGTTCAGCAAAATCTGTTTTACTGGGTAAGGTCAGCCCAAAATATTCGCTGCTGTTTGATCAAACATTAGACAGGCAAATAATGGAAGTGATGGCATTTAGCGGGGACAGCAAGGCGCTGAACTGCATTTTTTCCAGCCGGTATGAAAAACATGACATATATACTTCAAAAATAATTGACCCTAAAACAAGCAAAACATTGGTTGAATATGCCTCAGGAAGAGATAGGCCGATGCTTATTACAACGGATGGAAAAGTATTGATGGCTGCGTCAAACGGGTTGGAAGCAAGAGAAATAAAAGATGGTAAAAAGATTTGGCAAACTGCTGGTTTTTACAAAAGCCCACCGCCAGCCTTAAGTTTTGTAGCAGAAACTATTTACAATAACATTACAGTAAGTGGTAATGAAGTCTATTATTTTATGCAGGATGGCGAAGTGGCCCGTGCCGGTTTAAATGATGGGATAATGCAAAAAAAGATTGGTGCAGGCAAAATATACCAGGGAAGTTATATGGCTCTTTCTGCAGATAAGCGTTGGCTTGCCATTAGCAAATCTGATTCCCGTGTAGCCATTTGGGATTTAAAGTATGGTAAATTGATAGGTTCTGTTGGCGAAGTAGAAAACAAGAATTTAATAATAAAATTATCTTTTAGTGCTGATGGCGGGAAATTGATGATTGTAAAAGACCTAAGGCCCATTAATTTTGTAGAAATTATTGAAACAAAAACCGGGAAAACACTTTCAAAAATACAATCAAGTCATGGGTTTTCTGGGGCCATTTCACCATCCGGTGATTATTTTTTTTACGATTATAATGGCGTGTCTGTTTTTAATAGTTCTGATGGAAAAATTGTACACACCCAGCCTGCTAAATTACCAACCGTAGGGGGACAATTTAGCACCGATGGTAAATACATCCTCTACATAGATAGCAACCTGGTACGTTTAGAAATGGATACCTGGGTTAAAAAAAACATACCCGGTGAACGACTTACCTCTTACCTTTCAAATACAACTGACGGAAAAACACTGGCAATTGGCGGCACAGAAACAGTAAGTTTAGTTGGCATAGATGGAAGACCAATTAGAAAAATAAAACTTTCAACCAACACTTTTACTTCAGATACCTCTTTCAGGTTTTTACTGCCGTCATTCTCAATCTCTGGACAAAAACTGGCAGTTGCCGATACGTATGCAGGAGACATAGCTGTTTATGATGCTAGCAGCACAAAAGAGTTGATCAATTTTAAAAAAGCTCATACTAAAACAATTACAGGCATAGAATTTTTAAATGAAAATATTTTTATCAGCGGTGCAGATGATAACCGTTTTAAACTTTGGAGTATTAATGGAAAACTGCAGGGCGAGTTCTTTGTACTCGGCGATAATGACTGGGTTTTTGCCACCAATGATGGAAGATTTGACGGATCGCCGGAAGCAATAAAAAAATTATATTATGTACAGGGATTTCAAACAATCTCAATGGATAATTTATATGAAAAATTTTATACACCCAACCTGCTTGCAAGAATTTTAGAAAATGATGCATTACCCGTTCCTGATGTAGATATAACCAAACTGGCAGCACCGCCAAAAGTAAAAATGACATTTGATGTAGCCCGTAATTTAGTTGTGGGTGATGATGTAGCACAGCTCAATTGGACAAACGAAACCATTTCTGTAAAAGTAAATGCCGAGTGTACCGAAAATGCTATTGATGAAATAAGGCTTTACCTCAATGGAAAGATTTTAGACGGCAGCAACAGGAATCTCGTTGTAGAAGATGATAAAAATGAAAAAAGTTTAAGCAAAACATTCACCATAAAACTGGCGCCGGGTATTAATAGTTTTAAAGCCATTGCATTAAATAAGCAACGCACCGAAAGTAAGCCCGATGAAACAGATGTAAATTATATTCCGGCCAAAAACGACCAGGTGCCAATTGCTGCTAATAATATAACCCTGCACCTGCTGGTGATTGGCATAAACAATTATAAAAACCCGAAGTACAATTTAAATTATGCAAAGGCTGATGCCACTTCTTTTAAAGAAGAAATGGAACAAAACACCAGCAGTATTTTCAATAAAACAAAAATGTATTTTATTACCGATGCCGAAGCAATGAAAGCCAATATTGAGGCCACTTTCAACAAGATCGTTACTGAAGCAAAGCCACAGGATATTTTTGTTTTTTATTATGCAGGCCACGGTGTAATGAGCGATGATGGCAAGAAAGAATTTTACATTGTTCCTTACGATGTAACACAACTCTACGGTGCAGAAGATGCATTGGCACAAAAAGGAATTTCCGCAAAAGAACTGCAGGAATTTTCTACTAAAATACCCGCACAAAAACAATTATACATACTTGATGCCTGCCAGAGTGCGGGTGCATTGGATGCTGTAGCTATGCGTGGTGCGGCCGAAGAAAAAGCGATTGCACAGTTGGCAAGAAGCACAGGTACACATTGGTTAACTGCAAGTGGTACCGAGCAGTTTGCAACAGAATTTTCACAACTTGGCCATGGGGTGTTTACTTATGCGTTGCTACAGGGTTTACTCGGCGGTGCAGACAATGGCGATAAACAAATTACCATTAACGAACTAAAAGCATATTTAGAAATACAGGTGCCCGAGCTTTCACAAAAATATAAAGGTGCAGCGCAATACCCCTCCAGTTATGGGTTTGGCAATGATTTTCCTTTGATGATTATAAAGTAAAGCCCCGGGAGGTAAAGACAATTATAGGCCATGCTAAAGTTTCTTATGGCATCGCCTGTTGTGTCACTCACTTGTACGTTCGGAACTTTTATGAACAATGAACAGTAAACAATGAACAGTGAAATACTCTTTGCCTTTTTGCCTCATTGCCTTGTTGCCTTGTTGCCTTGTTGCCTGTTGGTCCGAACGTAGAAGTGTGCGACGCAACAATGCTTAATTGAAATATCAAATGTCTGGAACAAAAAAATAAAATAATACATGAAAAAAAATATTGCCTTAGCCATCGTTATAATTATTTGCAGCAATGTATTATTTGCACAAACCGGCAACATTATAGTACCCAATGGACATGCGTTAAAAGTTGAAATGATTATACCCGATAACCAGGGTAAATATCTGTATACCATTGAAAGAAGTAAAACCATTATGTGGGATGTTAAGAGCCATGCGCAATTGTACACTTTTGCAATTGGTACTGATGATCCACGAAATGTTGCTTTAAGCAATGATGGCAAAAAAATAGCCTTTAATTATAAAACGTCTATTGAATGCTATTCTACTGTAACTGGCAAACTTTTATTCAGCGCTAAAAAACAATACTATGGCTCTTGCATAAAATTTTCGGCAGATGACCGTACCATTTTAACGATGTCGTTTGGTATTATTTCGATAGATGTTGCCACACAGCAGGAAACAAAATTGATAACAACCGATTATAAGCAGTTTGACGATATTGGTGCAACGCTCGACCTATTAGATGCAACACATATTGTACTTATAAATAAAGTTAGCTGGCAGGTTTGGAACATAGCAGAAAAGAAAATGGATTTTAAATATACATTCGACAAAGAGCCTTATACACGTGTGTACCTGCCTTCCTTAAAATACATTGCAACAAAAGCAGACCAGCTTGATTTCAGGGATATTTATACCGGCAAAATAGTAAAGTCATTTCCCTGGGGGCAAGTAGCACCTTCCATTAATTCTAAAGAATTTTTATTCTATGCAGGCGAAGGGTACTACATCTATAATGGCGAGAATTTTACCCCAAAACAGAAGCTAAAAGAAATAAAAAATATCAACTATTTTGAAGTCTGCTTTTCAGGAAATACAAATACAGTTTATGCATCCAACTATTCAGATTTGCTCGCTATAAATATAAAAACAAATACAGTTGATAAAGGCTATAAAAGACAGGTTGCTGATCTGGGTTATTCTGATGATGTTAGTTCTATGGAGTACAATTACAGCACGGGTATCCTTAATTTAATGACAGACGATTCGGTTTATAAAAGCATCAGCCTTACCAAGCTGTTTGCCTTTAGGCATCAACCATTGCCCATTAATTCAGACATGACCACGTTTAGCCCAACGGGAGATACTATTGCTGTTTTTTATGCACACAAAGGATATATCAAAAATATTGTAACAGGTAAATTTATTCAACCCTCCATAAAATTGGTAGAT
This sequence comes from Chitinophagales bacterium, assembly GCA_038203525.1. Taxonomy (GTDB): domain Bacteria; phylum Bacteroidota; class Bacteroidia; order Chitinophagales; family Chitinophagaceae; genus Limnovirga. The sequence continues at coordinate 19,729 of JBBRDW010000014.1, forward strand.
GAAGCTTCTGTTACAGAAAGGGTTAACTTCTTTTTTAGTAAAGATGGAGCACAGGTATATTACACTACCTACTCCATTCCCAAACAATTAAATACCCTATACCGTATTTCGCTAAAAACGGGCATCAGTGAAAAAGTATGTAGTTTCAGGAATACAATAGCAAATGCCTTACACCCAGACAAAGACCTGCTGGCCAGTGTAGAACGAGGTACTCAATTTGAATCTGCTAAGGCAAAAGTGTGGAATGTAACTACCGGTAAACTTTTATTGCAACTGGACTTAGGTGAAACCAAATGCGATTTTATTTCCATATCCAACCACAAACAAAAGGTAATACTGGTGCGTAATAAAACAGTTGAAAGCTATGATTTTTATGAAGAGATTTACGATATAGCAAGCGGGAATTTAATATCCACTTCTCCAAAATTTTCAAACCTGGGCATTTATAAGTCCTATGATTGCACACCAGATTTTTCGCTGCTTATAAAATGTGGCAACTTCGGAAGCATTACCGCAATGAATACTGACGGTAAGGATATATATACAAACAACGCACATACTTCTTCTATACGCCGTGCTTTATTTTCGCCAAACAGTAAGATTATGTACACAGTATCTACCGATCAAACCATAAAAGTTTGGGAACCTAAAAGCGGAAAATTATTTGGAACACTTTATTTATTTAACGACGGCAATGATTATGTTTTTGTTGACCAGTATGGCCGCTTCGATGGTACTGAAGCCGGCATAAAAAAATTATATTATTTAAAAGACAGGAAAAAAATTCCTTTGGATGTAGTTTACGAAAAATTTTATACCCCCAATCTTTATCAACGGCTTATAAACGGTGAGCGTTTTGATCCTATAGATGTTGCTATAAATCCATCGCCGCTTGTAAAAATATCTTATGCAGAAGCAGCTGCACGCAACCTTGAAGTAGATGATGATATGCCTACTTACCAAAACAAAACCGGCCTTGCAGATATTACCGTAAATGCTACAGCCGAAGATGATGCCGTAGATGAGATCCGTTTATTTCACAATGGTAAAATTGTAACGCTTACCACACGTAATTTAATTGTTGCAGATGCTGGCAGCGGCAACGATTCAAAAAAATATCAGCTCACATTATTGCCAGGGGTAAACACCATTAGGGCGGTTGCATTAAACACGCAACGCACCGAAAGTGAGCCAGATGATATTGTGATTAACTATAACAGCGGCACTAATGCAGTACCGGCAAATAATAAACCGGTAAACAATATCAATGGCGTACCTGTAGTACCCGTTGATAAAAATGCAACGATGCATTTAGTAGTGGTAGGCATCAATGCATATCAAAACAAAACCATGAGTTTAAATTATGCTTTGGCAGATGCCACTTCTTTTAAAGAAGAAGTGGAGAAAGATGCAAAGAGTATAATCACCAACATAAAAACATATTTTGTAACAGATAATGATGCAGATAAAAAGGGCATAACGAATGCACTAAAAGAAGTGCAGCAAAATGCAAAACCACAAGATGTTTTTATTTTTTATTATGCGGGTCACGGTGTAATCAGCAACAATGAATTTTACCTTGTGCCAACAGATGTAAGCGATCTTAAAAACGTAAAAGAAGAATTAATAAACAAAGGCCTTCCTTCCAAAATGTTGCAACAATATGCAATAGATATTCAGGCGCAGAAACAATTATTCATTCTCGATGCCTGCCAGAGTGCAGGTGCATTTGAAGCCATGCTAAGCAACGATGGTAACCAACAAAAAAGTATTGCCGTTGTTGCCCGAAGTACCGGTACACACTGGATTGCAGCAAGCGGCGCGCAACAGTTCGCCAATGAGTTTGCTTCGCTTGGGCATGGTGCGTTCACTTATGTATTACTCGAAGCATTGAAAGGCGCTGCTTTAAGCAATAACATGATAACTGTAAACAATCTTAAGAATTATTTGCAGTTAACAGTGCCGGAATTAATGAAGAAATATCATGGCACACCACAGTATCCGGCGAGTTATGGTTTGGGGAATGATTTTCCGGTGGAGGTGAAGAAATGAAAAAATTATGGGCCTGGCATAAGTTCTTTGAGAATCGTTCCTTGCGTCGCACTCTTGTACGTTCGGAACTTTTATGAACAGTGAACAATGGAATACTCTTTGCCTATTGCCTCATTGCCTTGTTGCCTGTTGTACCAAACGTACAAGAGTGCGACGCAACGATGCTCAATTGAAATATCAAAAGCCGGGCTCAAATAAAAATAAAAAATGAAAAAAATACTTATAGCTTTTTTAGTAGTATGCAGCTTTACTGCACTTGCACAAAAAGAAACGCTGGTTGTGCCTGATGGTGCAGGTTTTGCACAGGATATGGTGATAGACAAACAACAGAAATATCTGTACACACTTAATCATTCGAAAGTAGTAATGTGGGAAGCTGCAACAGGCAAACAACTATATACTTTTCATTTAGATGGTGAAGATGTATATGGCATTGCCGTAAGCAATGATGGTAAGAAAATAGCTGTGGCTGCGGAATTCAAAAATTATTGTTTCTCCACTGTTACGGGCAAGCTGGTGTTTAAAACAAAAGAACATGGGGGAATTAGTAACGGCCTGATATTTAGCCCCGATGATAAAACCATTTATGTAGGCGACGAAGGGCTTTGGGAAGTGGATGCAGAAACAGGCAAAAGCGATAACAAAATATTTGGAAGCTACAGTGGCGGTAGCAACTTTTTTTATATTGACGATAACAGTAAACTTGTAGTAGCAGGAGGTGAGGGATGGGAAGTGTACGACATGATAAACAAAGAGAAATTGTATAGCTATGCTGCAGGTGGCTTAAATTATTTAGCCGCATTACCACAGCAGGGTTACATTATTGCCGGAGGTAATTATCAACCTGTAAAAGTGTTTGATGTAAAGACAGGAAAAGAGCTGAAACAAATTGTGGCAAAATCTTATAATGCGATTGTAATACCTTCCGCAGACAGCCATCAGCTTATCTTTTGCGCCGATAATATTAATGCACCACAAAGAGTAATATATAATACAGACAATTTTACAATTGAAAAGAAGCTAACTAAAGAAATCAGTGATGTTAACCACGGAATGTACTTTGGCAAACAGCAAATTGCTTACGTGCGTGATGGGCTGAAATTGATAAAATTTAATACCAATGATGAATCAATTGTAAAAACTTATGAAGGTGTTTCTGCCAACTTTGGATCGGAGACATTTAGTTCCATGGAATACAATAGAAATAACGGCATTCTCAATATTACCACAGATGAAAACAATCTTAAAACGATTGACTTGTTTCGCATGAAACCTTTACGCCATACTGTAGTGAATACAGGTATTAATAATCTTGCTTTTTCCCCTTCAGGCGATACGATTGCTACTTTTGATAATGCCCCATTCAGCATGGCGATAAAAAATATTGTTACAAACAAAACGATTAAACCACTTACAAATATTGGCAATACAGCGCTTGACCGTAATTTATATTTCTTTTCTACAGATGCGAATAAATTATATTATCCGCTGAATGATTACCGAACTGAAAGAACAACTTTGATGCAATATAATATGCAAACAAAAATTGCATTACCTGTTTTAAAAACAAGAAACCTGAGCAATATTTTTGTAAGCAGCGATAAAGAAGTTATAGCTGCAACTGAATCGGCTTATGAAACAAAAACAAGTATTGGCGTGTGGAATATAACAACGGGAAAAAAACTTTTTAGCGTTCCTGTAGCTGATGAAGACGACAACATTCGTTATATCGCTGTTTCAAAGGATAAGCAATATGTGCTTACAATGCAGCAAAGCAAATTGCTTTATTATCAAATAGCAACAGGCAAATTGGTCTCAACCTCAACTGAACTGCAACGCACAGAAGCAACAGGCACTTTCTCTGCAAACCCCGGCAGCTTTGGTGTTTCAGCAGTTTCTTCTGATCTCTCCTTATATGCATTTAGCCGCATGGACCAGGATATTAGTGCAAAAGGGGAATTATTTGTATATAAAAGAAATGGCGATCTGATCTATCGCATCAATGCGCACAGTGATAATATTAGAAGCATTTTATTTTCGCCTGATGATAAAATAATTTATACCGTTTCTTATGATCAGTCTATAAAAATGTGGAACGCAGCCACTGGTAAATTGATAGGAACACTATACCTCTTTAAAGACTCCAACGATTTTGTTTTTATTGATCCTGATGGAAGATTCGATGGAAGTGAAGAAGGTGTAAAGCGGTTGTATTTTATACGCAACCGCGAAACACTTCCATTAGACAGGTTGTTTGAAAAATATTACCAGCCCAATCTCTATGCACGTATTATAAATGGTGAAAAATTTGATCCTATTCCATCTGATATAATTAAGCAGGCTCCTAATGTAAAAATTTCTTATGCAGCTATTCAACGCAATCTTGAAGTAAGCGACGACATGCCCACGTATCAAAACACTACAGGTGCCGCAGAGATTACGGTTACAGCAAATGCAGCAGATGATGCTATAGATGAAATTCGATTATTTCAAAATGGAAAAACCTTAAACCTTGCAACTAGAAACCTTATTGTGGCAGATGATAAAACAAGCATCGCAGTAAAAAAATATACCATCAGTCTATTACCCGGACAAAATAATATACGTGCCGTAGCACTTAATACAGAACGCACCGAAAGCGAACCCGATGAAATTTCGGTGATCTATAAATCAGACAATACACAAAATAATATAGTACCCGTTGTAAATAATAAAAACGACGCTTTTATTTCGCAAGTTGATAAAAATGCAACGCTACATTTGGTTGTTGTGGGTATTAATGCATATAAGAATCCTGCTATGAGCTTAAATTATGCATTGGCAGATGCCACCGCATTTAAAGAAGAAGTAGAGAAAGATGCAAAGACAATCATCAGTAATATAAAAACATATTTTGTTACCGATAATGAAGCCGATAAAACAGGAATTACCAATACACTAAAAGAGGTACAGCAAAATGCGAAACCACAGGATGTATTCATTTTTTATTATGCCGGCCATGGTGTTATCAGCAACAAAGAATTTTATCTTGTTCCAAACGATGTAACTGATTTAAAAAATGTTGATGAAGCACTAATAGAGCATGGCATTGCAGCCAAGCTGTTACAGGAATATGCCATCAATATACAGGCACAAAAGCAGTTGTTTATTTTAGATGCGTGCCAAAGTGCAGGGGCGTTTCAGGAATTAATGACTAATGATGCCAACCAGCAAAAAACAATTGCCGTTGTTGCACGCAGTACCGGCACACATTGGATTGCAGCGAGTGGCGCACAACAGTTTGCCAACGAGTTTGCATCGCTTGGGCATGGTGCATTTACGTATGTTTTATTACAGGCTTTAAAAGGTAATGCTGCAAACAATAACATGATAACGGTAAACAATCTTAAAAATTATTTGCAATTGCAGGTACCCGAGTTAATGAAAAAATACAATGGTACTCCGCAATACCCAAGCAGCTATGGTTCTGGAAATGATTTTCCGGTAGAACTGCTGAAGTAAAGCCCAAACCCTAAAGTGGAGTAAGAAAAATTATGGGCCTGGCATAAGTTCTTTGAGAATCGTTCCTTGCGTCGCACTCTTGTACGTTCGAAACTTTAATGAACAGTGAACAATGGAATACTCTTTGCCTATTGCCTCTTTGCCTATTGCCTCTTTGCCTTGTTGCCTCTTTGCCTTGTTGCCTGTTGTTCCGAACGTACAAGAGTGCGACGCAACGGCAGCTTAATAGTAGCAATAATGTTTGGCTCATAATACTCTTACATATTTCTGCAGCCCGTAAAATATAAATGCAAAAAAATATAAAAGCATTAGTACTGTTCGCAGGCCAGGGCAATCTCTACCCTGGTACCGGCAGGATCATTATTTTTATCGTATAGATCAATAATTTTCAAGGGGAGTGTTTGATGATGTCCGCTGTTGAATAAATCAATTCGTTTTATAGTAATATCCATACCATGCGACTTTCTTCCAAAAAAAGATTTTGACTTTAATGCAGCGGCGGCTTCTCGTCCAATTCCATTGTCCTCCACTACACATAAAATGTGCGTTCCCTTATTATACATGCTGATCTTAATAAACCCATCTATTTTTTTGGGTAATAAACCATGCAATATTGCATTTTCTATAAAAGGTTGAATGATCATCGGTGGCACTTCAAAAAATTCTGTATCTATACCGCTCGTATCTATTTCATATTCGAAACGGTTATCGAACCTTATTTTTTCAAGTTGCATGTATAATGTAACAATTTGCACTTCTTCATTAAGCGTTATTCTTTTTTCTCTGGAATGATCTAGTGTAAGCCGTATAAGTTTTGAAAACTTGCTAATATACTGATGCGCCTGGTGCTGTTCGTTGCTGCTTATAAACGCATTGATGGTATTAAGTGAATTAAAAATAAAGTGAGGGTTCATTTGAGTACGCAGCACACTATTCTCCAGTTCGTTGAGTTTTATTTCATAATCAGAACGCAGTCTTACTTCACTTCTTATCTGCTTTATCCTGAACCTGTAAATACTGTAAAAAACAGTAACTACGAGTAAAGAAATTAACCCAATAAACCACCATTCTTTCCAAAATACCTGGGCAATGGTAAACTTCAATGGTTCATTGCTGGCATACCAGGTGGTGCCAGATAAAGAAGCTTCCGCAATAAAAGAATAATCTCCGGCAGGGAGGTTTGTATAACGTGCCTGCCGCTGCCTGCCTGCATATACATAACCTGTATCGAAGCCAATGAGTTTATACCTGTATTGTATAAAACCGGCCATACTAAAATCAACTGCGAGGTAATTTATGGCAACGGTATTATAGTTACTTGGCAATGAAAGATCAACTTTGCCAGAAAGCATTATTATTGAATCGGCCAACTGCATACTGGTATTAACTACTTTTAGCGGGTATTTTTGCGGGCTTACTTTATCGGGGAAAAAATAATTAAATCCATCTTCTCCGCCGATGAAGATTTCATTTTCCGGGGATTTATAATAGGCAGCTATCTTATGATTCTCCTGGAGTACGCCGTCTCCTGCATCAAATGCTTCTACTGAATTTTTGCTAAAATTATATCTTGCCAATCCGCGGTTTCCAGATATCCATATATTATCGTCTCTATCGCAAAGCAGGCCCAAAATATAGTCACCCTGTAACCCGTTGTTCTTTGTAATGTTACGCTCTACAGAATAGCTGTTCTTTGGAATAACAAAAACGCCATTACGGCCGGCAGCATAAATATTTCCGCTACTGTCCTGCGCAATCGTAAAAATAAATTTAGTTGATGCACTATCTGGCAGCTTTACTTTTATAAGACTGTCAAGTTGTTTATTATAGCAATACAAACCATTCCGGTTGCCGATCCAGATATTATCGTGCGTATCTGTTGCTGCATAAAATGTTAAACTGCCCGCTATGGATTTTAACTTTGGATGGTCATAAAAAGTTTGAAATTTTTCTGTAAGCGGATCAAAAAAACAAAAACCTCCGCTGCTGGATATAAGGAACAGATTGTCTTTAGTTTTAGTAAGTGCATAAATCTCATTACCCGGTAAGGATGTATTTTTCTTTGCGTCGTCTGCCACAAAATATTTAAAAGTCCCATCAGGTTTCAGCATACCAAACCCGGCACCAAATCCTACTGCCCATACACGGTTTTTGCTGTCAGTAATAACTCTACGTATCGTTCTTAATTTTTGTATTGCCTCCTTATCAGATAAATAACTGTAGTAATTGCAAAGCCCTGTTTTGCGGTTCCATTTTATAAGGTATTTACTGGTGCCAATCCATAGAAAATTTTTGTCTGCGTCTTCAGTAAAACACATAGCAGCACCCCTGTACACAACTCCCTTTTCATTGGTTAGTACCGTTTGGCTGTTAAAAAGCGGCGGCTTTATGCGAGTATAAGAAAGACCCGGCTCATTAATAAACAAGGTACCGTCACTTGTATAAAACAAGCCCTTCAAAAAATTGCTTCTTAATGAGGAAGCAACTGCGGGATTGCTTAAAAGATGTTCATAACTGCTGTCTTTAGTATCAATAAAATAAAGCCCAAAGTATCGTGAAGAAACAGCATACTTATTATCTCCGATTTTCGTGATGCCGCTCATAAATCCGCCCATGGGTATTCCTGTAGTATTCTTCCAGTTATTTATTGGCGTAACAATTCCTGTATTGGTATTAATTATTGCAATGGTGTCTTTTAAATAGCTGCCGGTAATAAAACTGCTGTCATTGATTTTACCTGTACCTAAAGGACTGGAATAATTGTACTCTTTAATTACTTTTTGTTGCTTTATATCAGCCAGAACAATTTTTTTAGGTAAACAAAAAAGCCATTGGTCATTCTTAAAGTGTTGTACATCCAACCGGGCGAATCCTGTTTCAACTAATGCTGATAATTTCCCAAGTATTGAAACACTTTTATAATCCTTAACAAGGTAGCAGTATTTTGCAGAAGCAATCAGCAAGTCACCATCAGTTGTTTCTCCGCATATTGAAGCCCTTTTTATACTGCTGTCTGCATAAGTAAGTTCTTTAAAAAGGTTTTTATTTTCTTCTTTATATTGTACCCCGCCCTCACCACTTATCCATATAGTTCCCTTACGGTCGCAATATACCTGGTCAATGAAATTGAATAAAAGCCCGGAGCCATTTTCTTTGGTATAATTATTCATCTCATATCCATCAAAAACAGAAAGACCTTCATCGCTGCTGATCCATAAACGGCCATACCTGTCTTCGGCCATTGACAGTCGCAGTTCGCTCAACAATCCATCTGCATTGGTAAGGTGCTTAAAAGTATATTCCTGGGCAAAGCATGTAATGCCAGCCAGTAGTGGTATCAATATTATGAACAGCCTCTTTATCAAATTTTAAATCTCTCTAAGCAGTTTTATTAAAATGGTTTCCGCTGCAATCATTTACACTCAATGTACTAATTATTGGTTTATAAATGCGTTCCCTGGTTCCGTTTCACAGCAACGATATTTTTTATAATATTTTTTTGAGCCCGGCAGTTAATCCCCTTATCGGCGTTCCTTGCGTCGCACTCTTTTACTGAAGAATAAAATTGAGCTTTTTAATGCCGGATATTGGTTATTGCATTTTGTACAAGACCTGAAGCGGAAGTTTGCTCATAGTTGTTCCGAACGTACAAGGGAGTGACACAACGAAGTTCAATAGATGTACTACTGCCCGGTAAATAATTTATATTTTTTTTATAGAGCAGTGTATATTTTTAAGAAGTAGTTAATACCAAAAAATCTTTCTGATATCAGGAGTTAACATTGTGTTCGCCAAGCATTTTTAAAAAATCATCTTTCTTTTTAGGAGATATAATCAGTTGTGCGCCGTTGCTCATAATTGCATACCCGCCATCGGTTCTAAGCATACGCCTTACCTCATTAATGTTTACAATATAAGAATTGTGGATACGCATAAAATGATGATCGCTGAGCAGAAGCTCGTACTCTTTTAAATTTTTACTTACCATAATTTTTTTATCGCCCTTTAAAAAGAAAATACTGTAAGCGCCATTTGCTTCTATATATATAATATCGGCAAGAGGAACAAACTCCAGACCGTCGGAAGTAGAAAGTGTTATTGTTTGAGGTGCGTGGGAAGGTTTGCGCAAGCTTTCCATTAATGATTGTAAAGCGAGTGGTGCAATATTATTACGCTTCTTTTTAATCAACTTGTCTACGGCCTCTTTCAGCTCATCGGAATCTATTGGTTTAAGCAGGTAATCCACCGCACTGAATTTAATTGCCTTTACGGCATAATGATCGTAGGCAGTGGTAAATATTACTTCGAACAAAGGTTGCGGAAACTGCATCAGCAGATCGAAGCCTGTACCTGTCTGCATTTCTATATCAAGAAAAACAAGATCTGGCTTATATGTGTTAATAGCAGCAACGCCTTCTTCTACAGAGGAAGCTGCTGCCGCAACAGTAACTTCGGGGCAATACATTGCTACCATATTTTTTAATAACTCCCTGCTGTGCAGTTCATCTTCCACAATAATTGCCGTGTACATATTTATAAATTTAGGTGTTATAAGGAATTTTTATTTCAACCCTTGTGCCGGTGCTTTTTCCAGTATTATCGGTAAGGTCGAGCGTAATAATGTTTGCGTTATGCTGCATCATCGCAATTCGATTATAGTTCATTTCCGTTGAACGGGATATATGCCGGGCAAACGAAGCGTCTTTCAATTTAGCCGAGGCCTGCCTGCCTATTCCGTTATCTTCAATAACACAGAGCAGGTATTCGTACTGGTTAAGTATTTTAATTTTAAGAATACCTGACGATTTCATTTTTACAAGGCCGTGCAATACGGCATTTTCTACATAAGGCTGCAGCAACATGCTTGGTATTTCTGTATTTTGATAGTCTATTGTTTCGTCGATTTCTATCGTGTAAGTAAATGCATTTTCGAAACGCAGTTGCTCAAGGTCAAGATAATACCCAAGCGCTTTCATCTCATCTTCAACTGTCACTGTTTCGTTTAAGGAATTTTCTAAAACCTGGCGTATCAGCTTTGAAAACTTAGACAAATAACCTAATGCTGAAATGGTTTCTTTCTGCATTATAAAATGCTGAATTGAGTTTAGCACATTGAAAAGAAAATGCGGATCCATTTGCGCCCTTAATGCCCTCGACCGCAGTACTTTATTTATTATTTCAATTTCTGCCTGCTGCTTTTTTATTGATTCATTTTGCTGTTCAAGCAGTTGGTTGTTGGTTTGGATAATATTATTCTTATTTTTTGTGCGCAAAAGGCTTTCTGCAAGTTTTTTTTCATTTTTAAGGTTCAGCTGCATCAGGTACAAAAATGCGAGCACAAAAAAGATTATTGAAACAGTTCCCCGGTAAACGACCAGTTCGGGATTGTCGAATTGTTTATCGAATTTTATTTCTGAATACCTGGGTATTGAGCCTGTTATATCATCAAAGGCTAAAAAGCATAAAATTATCCAGGCAACCCCTATCCACATTTTTACGGATTCTGTAATCTGAAAAAAAATTACCGGGCAAAGTATAAGAACGATAAGGGTGAACCGGTTACTGATATTTGGTGCATCTGTAAGCAGGCCCGCAACAACAATATTGAACATTGGCGCAGACAATACCAGCAGCCAGCGAGCTGCATCATATTGCTTGAAACGGTTGAGTACTATGGAAAAAAGATAGACAAAAATCGACACAATAAAAATACCATAAATAAAAGGTATTTTGATAAATGCCAGCCCGGTAACAAAAGCAAAAACTGCAGCAAAAAAGGCAAATCTGTTTGTAAGGATCACCTTTTTTTTCATCCCGCTGTCCAGCTCACGGCTTATGCCGGTATAAGAAAGGGTATCCCATATATTTTTTAATACAGTCATAATTTAAGATACATCCGGAATAAAGATTGTAATGAATAAATTTTCAAGAACCGAATACTTCACAGTTATTTTTCTTACTTTATTATAATTGAGTAACTCAATATGAGACAATGCTGCTTTAAGCCCCGCTGAATCTGCTGTAGTGTTCAGTTTATCTGCAAGATCCGTTTTAAAGTTCTTTGTATTACTGTTATACTCAATCACTACAGTCATATCGTTTTGAGTTCTTTCAAAAGTAACATTCATAAATCCTTTGCCGCTGTCGTTGGTAAGTACATGCTGATAAAGTGCCAGCTCAGCAAACGGATATATCAGCATAGAAGGTATTTCAGCAAGCAATGCCGCAGGTTGTTTGGGAGGAACGATCGTGTAAGAAAATTTATGTTGAAATCGTATCTGCTCAAGCTCCAGGTATTGGTGCAGCATCTTTATTTCCTTATCAACAGATATTGAGAGCGAAGAAGCATTTGATAATATTAAACGCAGGTGCCGCGAAAATGCAGTGATGTAACCCAATGCATTCTTCTTGTCATCCATAGTCACAAAATATTGTATTGCGTTCATCGAGTTAAAAACCAGGTGCGGGTTCATTTGTGCAAGCAATACTTTGGTTTCTAATTTTTTATTAATAAGCTCAATTTCTTCTTTTTGCTTGACAATAATATCGTTTCGCTGCTGCAATAATTTTACAAAATTTTGTTTCGATTTGTATCTGCCAATAAGTATTACTATAATTACAACAGCTATAGTAATACCCGCTATTACTGAATTTTGAATCACTTTATCCTGCTGCATTTGCAGTGCAGAAGCAACAAGCGTTTCCGAAACAATCTCCTTTTCCAGCGTAAGCATTTCGTTGTCGCTTTGGGCGGTACGCAAACTGTCAGGAAGCGATGCCTTAAAGATTAGGTCAGTAACTTCATTGCCTAAATATTTCTTAACAATACTGGCTGAAAATGAGGCGAATGCAGGGCTGCTGAAATACTCATTTACAGGATCGTCCCAGTCGCTGGCTTTGGGATAAATTGCGGCAAACCCTTCCCTGCTGCTGGTAAGTACAACTTGCCTTTTTACCTTTATACCTTTTTGCAAACCCATTACATATATCGAAAGTGGCACATACCCAAATGAATTGGTGTTTTGCGAAATTTTTTCCATCACAGCATAATCATCAAACTCATTGTTTATCTTAAGACCTTTATAAAAGTTATTGCGAATGGTATAAATATCCTGCTCCATCATGGTGGTGGCCATGGTATAAGCAGTCTTCCCGTTAAGGTTTTTTATAAATGCTTCATTGCTTTCGTAGAGCGGCTGGCCTGCATCGGTAACAATAATATTTACATCTGGCATATAGGCGGGTGTAAATTTTACTTCCTTTTTTCTTTCATCGGTTATTGAAAAATAACTCCAGCCAAAAACCGCACTCTTTTTAGTATTTGCGATGTAAGGATATATGTTTTCAAAAGATTTTGCATCAACCCAATTCAAGGTTAGATCAACGTTATATTTTTGCCTCAGGTAACTTACAAAAGATTCCATTATCTCGTATTCCACACCCGCAATACCGTTTCCTTTGCCAGTTCGGTATATAAAAGGGTCAATATCGTACCACAAGGCAGAGATCGTTCCCTTGCCATCCTTAAGTGTTTTGGCCCAACTATCTGCGGCAATATTACCCGGGTCAAAGTTTTGTGTGTAGCCAAAAAAAACTACACATACTAAAATTGTTATCAGTACCAATCTTTTCATTCGAAATAAAAATAACTTTTTTTATCTTTTGGCTTTCCTAATTATACAAAACAGCGTATCTACTTTACAAAACATGGATTTTAATTAACGGATTTATTCTTCCCGCCGCATAAAAATTTGTATTGCTTTTTTTATGGGCCAAGCTGCATTACTACTATTAAACCCAGTTGCGTCGCACTCTTGGGGGCTTTGTTCGCTACTCGGCATCATTCGGTCAGCATAACCGCCGCACAAATTCATCAGGTGTAAAATATAATAAGCCTGTGTACAAAAAATGGTTTACATAATCACCAGTATATTTTATGGTAACATTGGTTGTGTTACTCATTTGTACTCTCGAAATATAAATGGAGCTATTACCAACACGCTATAGTTAAACGCTCATAGCTGATCTTTAGTACAAGAGTGCGACGCAACCGGGCTGCCATGTAAAACAAATGTTGGGTTAAAAAAAAATCTAATTGGCTTATCCGTTAATCCAAAAGCCTTATTCGTAAACTGGAAGGGCGGGGCTCCTTGCCGTCATATATTTTTACGGTATCAAATCAACCAAAAAAAATCTTTTATGCAACCAAAAATTTTGTACCTCGCAATGGGGTTTTTAACTGCCACAATTTCCGTTAAAGCACAAAATACATTTCCGGTTAACGGTAATGTTGGCGTAGGTACACTTGCCCCCGCTACCAACCTGCAGGTAATTGGTAAAACCCGCACTGGCGGCACTACCAATTATGCCCAGTTTGATGGCGGCGGTGTACTTACTTTTAAAGGCAGCGCTGCCTATAACGTTGGTGGTAACAAATATGTTTTTCGCTTGAGCAGCAATACCAATTACGGCTTATATTTTAATTCAACCGATAACCGCTACGAATTTTTAGACGCCATACAACGCCCTGTTTTTCACTTAAATGCCGACAATGGAAATCTTTTCATTAGAGGTGGTTTGCAATTAGGCAACACCAATGAAAATCTGTTTGGCAATATCCGCTGGACAGGTTCTGATTTTGAAGGTTATGATGGTAGTAGCTGGAAATCTTTAACCGGCTTGCAATCCTGGGGACTACAGGGAAATGGAGGAACAAATTCCACCACAAATTTTCTAGGTACAACGGATGCAAAATCACTCATATTCAGGGTAAATAATAAGAGGAGTGGGTTAATAGATGTAAGCAGCGATCAAAATACTTCTTTCGGTTACAATGCCATGCCCTCCTCTACACCAGGAGCCGGAGTTTACAACACTGCAATTGGTTTCGAATCTCTTTTTTCAAACAGCACAGGAAACGAGAATACAGCGGTTGGGTATCAAACACTCTATTCAAATACCACTGGCTATAACAACGTTGCATACGGCGGGCTGGCTCTTTATTTAAATTCCACAGGGAGTGTAAACACCGGCATAGGGTATTATTCGCTTTTTTCCAATACAATTGGTAATCAAAACACTGGCACAGGATTTTACAGCATAAAAGACAATACCACAGGTGAAGGAAACACAGCCAATGGAGCTTATTCCCTTGCCGGAAATACTGCCGGCAGCGGCAACACAGCCGCAGGGAGGTTCACACTATTTTCCAACGTAAATGGCAATGGAAATACAGCAATGGGCGATAGTGTTTTGTATTATAACAAAGGTTCTTACAATACTGGTATTGGAAGTGGCGCTTTGTCTAGTAACTATGGCGGCAGTAACAATGTAGCTATTGGCAATAATGCACTAAAGACTAATTTTAGCGGCAATAGTTTGGTAGCAGTTGGTGAAGGTGCACTTTTTAATCAGGATGGGGGCAATGGTGGATCAACGGCTATAGGCAGCAAAGCACTTTTCTCAAATACTACAGGCGACTATAATTCAGCAATAGGCACCAGAGCGCTTTACAGTAATACTACCGGAACAGGTAATACGGCTTCTGGTTATTATGCCCTTTCTTCTAATACCACTGGATACTCCAATACTGCTTATGGTATTTCTGCTTTAAGTACTAATAGTACTGGATATCAAAATACCCTGGTAGGTTATCATGCAGATGTAAATAACGGAACCTACAATAATAGCACAGGGCTTGGAGCCAATGTGATAGTAACCGCCAGCAACCAGGTGCGCATTGGTAATTCAAGCGTTACCAGCATAGGTGGTTACAAAGCCTGGAGTAACCTTAGCGATGGCCGTTATAAGAAAAACATTAAAGAAAATGTACCCGGCCTTGCTTTTATAAATGCGCTAAAACCAGTAACCTACAACTTAGATATACAAGGTGTAAATGCTCATCTTAAAAAGGGAATGCCTGCGATAAAAGATGCAAAAGGAAATGCAATTGAGCAGTCTAAAGAAGATGAAAATGCAATAGCCGCTGTTGAGGCAACATTGGAAACAGGTTTTGTTGCACAGGATGTAGAAGCCGCTGCAAAAAAATTAGGCTACCAATTTAGCGGTGTAGATGCACCAAAAAACAGCGAAGACTTATACGGTCTGCGTTATTCAGAGTTTGTTGTGCCACTGGTAAAAGCAGTGCAGGAGTTAAGTAAAATGAATAACGATAAAGAAGAACGCATAAAAGCACTGGAAGAGCGCCTGGCAAAACTAGAGTCGGGCACCACTTCGCTTGCCACAACTGCATCCAATTCATCAATGCAGCCTGTAGAAAAGAGTGCAACATTTAAAATAATGCCCAACCCCGCCCAGAATGTGTTAACCGTTTCAGGTTTATTAAGTGGAGGAAATATCACCATCACCACATTAGAAGGCAGGCAGGTACTACAACAAAATGTAACAAGCAACAATACCATGATTAATATCAGCAGTCTTGCAAATGGCATGTATATCCTTCAATATAGAGACAGCAAAGGGCTGCAAACCCAGCGTTTTGTAAAGCAATATTAATGATGCAAGATTTAGAGGGTAATAATTTTTATGAGCCAAGCTGTATTACTACTATTAAACCCAGTTGCGTCGCACTCTTGTACTTTTTGTACAACATGAAGCAATTAGCAACGATACAGACTAAATCATTAACTACTAATAAGGCCAACTTTAAAATTTACTAAAGCAAAAAGCCCTCTACAAAATACAGGGCTTTTTGCTTTGGTATTAAAGGCAAGATTTATAAAGTTTTTTTAGCCACATTACGCTTGTCATAGCCAAGAATGAGGCATCTGCTAACAATTCAAGATAGATTTCTCCTTCGTCGAAATGATAAAGACGATTTATGCAAGAGGTCTAACATTGTTCCCGGTTTTGCATTTTAATCTTAATGTATTCATCCCTTTACTTTATTTTGTATTCTTTATACTCCTTCTTCAAACAATACACATGAGAAAATATTTTGGGCTACTTGCTTTTGCAGTATTACCTTTTTTATTGTCAGCACAAAAAAATGCTACAGCAAACTCACTTGATTCTGTTCTAAATTTTTTGTATGCAACACATCAGTTCAACGGAACCGTTTTGTATGCGGAGAAAGGAAAAGTGCTATACGAAAAAGCTTTTGGTACCGCTGATATTAGAACAGGCGCCGCACTGCAAACCAACGCTGCATTCAACCTTGCAAGCGATACCAAGCAATTCATTTGTATGTGCATTATGATGCTGAAAGAAAAAGGCCAGCTTTCTTATGAAGATGATATTACAAAGTATATTCCCGAACTGCCTTATAAAAATATCACCATCCGCAACCTGATGACACATACATCCGGTTTGTCTGAATATGAAGATCTGTTTACCAACACACGTGGCCCATTAGATACACTTACAAATGAAGGCATGATCAAAATGTTTGCGGTACTAAAGCCCGCGCTGAATTTTCCAACGGGAACAAAATGGGATTATTGTAATACTGGTTATATTCTGCTGTCGACCATTGTTGCACGCATTTCAAAAATGCCCATTGAAAAATTTATCAACGATAATATTGTTGTGCCGCTTGCTTTAAAGCAAACTTATATGTACAATGTTTACCTGCCTTCTCCGCAGAACCGCGTTTATGGTTTTGAAGAAGTAAATGGTAAACAAAAACTGAACGACCTGTTTTATATGGATGGCGTAACCGGCGATGGAAACATGTATTCCTCTATTGAAGACCTGTTCAAATGGGAGCAAAGCCTGTACACCGAAAAGCTGGTAAATAAAGCAACCTATGCTGAAGCATTAAAGCCTGTTAAACTGAATAACGATTCCACTTATCCTTATGGTTTCGGCTGGTTCATTGGCAAGGAAAATGAATACTTTTATCACACCGGAAGCTGGGCGGGTTTCAGAAATATTATTTGTCGGGATACAAAAAATAACCGAACGCTTATCATCCTCAGCAGCGGAACCAATGGCATGGCACGGCAGGTTGCAAAAAATATTTTTGAAGGCAAACCTTACGAACTTGCTTCGCTGCAATTAATTACTAATGTAACCATAGTTGATGGCACAAACACACCCGCAAGAAAAGCATCGGTGCGTATTAATGATGATATGATCATTGCTGTGGGCGACCTTACTCCATATCCCGGCGAAACCATTATCGATGGCGGCGGCAAAACACTAACGCCCGGCTTTATCGATACGCACAGCCATCTCGACAGGTCTTTACAGGAAAAACCTGAAGCCATTCCTGCATTGAACCAGGGCGTTACTACTGTTGTGGTTGGGCAGGATGGCGAAAGCGACCCAATCGATACAATGGAAGCGAGCATACAAAAGACACCCGTTGCATTAAATGTGGCAAGCTACACAGGGCAAACAACTTTAAGGGCAATGGTAATGGGTGAGAACGATCTGCACCGCACTGCAACAAATAAAGAAGTTGATTCCATGAAATCGTTGCTTACCGTGGAATTAAAAAATGGTTCACTCGGCCTTTCCACCGGACTTGAATATGAAGGTTCACATTTCTCTTCCCGCAATGAAGTGATTGAACTGGCAAAGACTGCAGCACAATATCATGGAAGATATATCAGTCATTTGCGCAGCGAAGATATTGGGCTAACCGATGCGATTGATGAGATCGAAAGAATCGGCTACGAAGCAAAGCTGCCCGTGCAGATTTCTCATTTCAAAATTGCATTAAAAGATGCATGGGGTACTGCGCCTGCCATACTCTCCGGTCTTGAAAATATGAGACAGCAATACGGCATCAACATCACGGCAGATTGCTATCCTTATGAGTATTGGTACAGCACATTGCGTGTGCTCTTTCCAAAAACAGATTATACCAATATGGAAAGCGCAAAGTTTGCGGTAGAGCAAACGCTCGACCCAACCGGTTCAGTTGTTTTCCCCTTCGCACCGAATAAAAAATATGAAGGCAAAACAATCAGTGAAATTGCCGCTATACGCAATCAGTCGGCGGCGCAAACTATCATTGATCTTATTGCCATGGTTGATGATTTTGAAAAGAAAAATCCTGGTGTTGATGCAGAAGGTATCATTGGCAAATCAATGACGGATGAAGACATCATCAAGCTTTTATCGTGGGCCAATACCAATATTTGTTCCGATGGTGGTGATGGCGGCCATCCTCGCAGCCATGGCGCATTTACAAGGGTGCTTGGTTATTATGTTCGCGAAAGAAAGATCATGAGTTTTGAAAACGCAATCTATAAAATGACGGCACTCGCTGCCGAGCATGTTGGCATTGCCAATCGCGGCCTTATTGCGCCGGGTTATTACGCCGATCTTGTGTTGCTCGATCCCGCAACGGTAAAAGATAATGCTACCATTCAAAACCCCACTGCGTTATCAGATGGTATATTTAAAGTGTGGGTGAATGGCAAAATTGTTTATGAGAATAAACAAACAACACATCAGTATCCTGGTATGTTTGTGAAGAGGGCAGTTGAGTAATTTTTTTTAGCCGTACAAAACTCGTTAGAGAAGTATAATGTACCCGGCATTTGTTCTTTACGAATCGCCTGTTGCGTCGCACTCTTGTACTGTAAATCTTTATTGAACTTTTACCGAAGCGAAGATTGCAGTATATTATAAATAAGTATCGCCAATATATTACTTGATTATAATTGCATACGGCAAACTTTTAATAGCAATGCACCTATACGCCAGCGGCGTAACCTGTTTGTAGAAAATGATAACGCCTGACGCTTTTGCCCCAGTGGGGCAACCTGTTATTATAAGTTACTCCAATTATCAGGCTGCCCCGCTGGGGCAGGGTTTGCTTTGGTGTATTACCATTGCTACAAACAGGTTACGCCGCTGGCGTAAATACAGTTATGATAATTTTCTATTTTAATTTGAATTAGAAAAAATAAGGCAATTAAAGTTCTAATGCAAAAAACCCCTGAAGCCTT
Source organism: Chitinophagales bacterium (assembly GCA_038203525.1). GTDB lineage: Bacteria > Bacteroidota > Bacteroidia > Chitinophagales > Chitinophagaceae > Limnovirga. Next base: position 39,207 of record JBBRDW010000014.1, read on the forward strand.
TGCTACATCTGTGCTTTGGCTATTCAGTGTTAAAATTAATTTTACGCTTATGCGCCTTGGGTGGGGCAAGCTGCAACAATGCTTAATAGTAGTTTACAATTAACCCTGGCAATACAACAGGCTAAATAACTACTGAAACTGAAGCTCAATATATAATCCGAAAGATGAACGGATTGCGACGCAACGATGATGCCATGAAAAGATTAGCTGGAATCAACCGGAGTTATATAAAAGCAATAAGCCTGGCTCATTATTAATACTATAAAATATATTTACAATTTTAAAAGATATTTTGCTGCTAATGCTGCAAATAGTATGCTTACTATTTACTAAAGAACAATATTTAAATAGCTGCCGGTATGCAACCAAAAGCAATTGTTATTACCAATGGGTTTCTGAAAGAAACAGACGCTAAAACAGCGCATGGTTTAATAAGGGGAACTGACCGTTTTACTATTGCCGCTATAATTGATGCCGTTTATGCAGGCAAAGATGCAGGCGAAGTACTGGATGGTAAGTTCCGCAATATTCCGGTTATTGCTACTGCACAGGAAGCTGTAAACAGCATAAAAGATATTCAATATTGTATAGTTGGCGTGGCAACGCATGGCGGCGTATTGCCACCGGAATTTATTTCGATTATTGAAGATTGCATTAAATACAAAATTTCTATTGTTAATGGCTTGCACGAATGTTTAACCGAGCATACAAATATTGTTGCGCTTGCCAAAGATTATGGTGTTGAATTAATAGACATACGCAGGCCAAAGAAAAGAAGTGAATTGCATTTCTGGCATGGAGAAATAAATAAAGTAGATATACCAATTATTGCAGTGCTCGGCATGGATTGCGCCATGGGAAAACGAACCACCTGCAGAATGGTAATGCAGGCATGTGCCGCAGAAAACATACATGCGCAAATGATTTATACCGGGCAAACCGGATGGCTGCAGGGCGGCAAATATGGTTTCATATTCGATACAACGCTGAATGATTTTATATCAGGTGAAATTGAACACGCAATTGTAAGTTGCTGGAAAGAAACAAACCCCGATGTAATTTTTATTGAAGGCCAGTCAGCGCTGCGAAACCCAAGCGGGCCTTGCGGTTCAGAGTTTCTGGTATCGGGCAATGCTAGATACACGATTCTTGTGCACGCACCTAAAAGAATATATTTTGATCACCTTCCAGAATGGGGAAAGATCGCTGCCATAAAATCTGAAATGGATCTTATTGCCATGTACGGTTCGCAGGTAATTGCAGTTGCATTGAACACAGAAATGTGTACAAAAGAAGAAGCATTCGCTTTTCAAAAGCAATATCAGGAAGAGCTGGGCATTCTCGTGTTATTACCAATGGAGGAAGGGGTTGAAAAAGCAATACCGGCTGTTCGTTCAATTCTTAAAAAGCAACATTAATTTCCAAAGAAATATACTTTAAAATGAAAATACGATCCATACTTACGTGGTGCGAAAAACTGCCGCTTACAAAACCTTATACAATCGCTTATAAAACTATCAGCGATACCGACCTGATCTTTATTGAGTTTACATTAGAGAATGGCATTACCGGTCTTGGTGCTGCCAATCCTTTTCCGGAAGTGGTGGGCGAAACGGCAGCAATAACGCTTGGCAATCTTCAAAGCGATTTTGTGCAACAATTTGCCGGAAGGGATATTCGCCACTTTAATCAGCTTATTGATGAAACATCTGCGCATTTTCCACATCGCCCCGGAACCCTTGCTGCAATTGATATTGCATTGCACGATGCTTTTGGAAAATACCTCGGCATTCCCGTGCTTGACTTTTATGGAAAGAAAATGGAGCCGCTTGCAACTTCCATCACCATTGGTATTAAACCAACAGTTGAAATGATTGAAGAAGCAAAACAAAACCTTGCACTTGGGTTTCGTGTTTTAAAAATCAAGACGGGTCACGAAGTAGAAGAAGATATTGAAAGGGTGCATAAATTAAAAGAAGCATTCGGCAATCAATTGCTGATACGTGTTGATGCCAACCAGGGGTACAATATTACACAATTGCGGCGCTTTATGCTTGCTACAAAAAACATGGTTGAACTAATTGAGCAACCCGTACCAAAAGGAGCAGAGGATGTGCTGACTTTGTTAAGCACCGATGACAGAACATTACTGGTTGCCGATGAATCGCTGCTCGATTCAAATGCCGCCTCTATTTTAAGCCATCCGCCACAGCCATTTGGGGTGTACAATATAAAGCTGATGAAATGCGGCGGCATTAAAGCCGCAAAAGAAATTGCCACAATTGCACAGCATGCAGGCATCAATCTTTTCTGGGGCTGCAACGATGAAAGCCTTGTTAGCATTACTGCGGCAATACACGCCGCTTACTCCTGCCCCAACACAAAATATATAGATCTCGATGGCAGCTTCGATTTAAGCAAAGACCTTGCAGAAGGCGGTTTTATTTTAGAAGATGGATATATGTACCCCAACGGTAAGCCCGGCCTTGGAATAATGAAATTGTAATAGTAGCTTTTGGTTACCAGCTTTTGTACAGGTGGCATCGCCAGTTGCGTCGCACTCTTGTACTTTCTTATATTTTATTGAGCTTTTACCGAAGCGTAGATTTGAAATGCACCCAAAAATAAATTGCCATTAAAATTGTCGCACTAAAAAACAGTTCTGTTTATTAAAATTCAACGAAATATTAGGGTGTAAAGCTCCCCTCTCCCTTGGAGGGGGTTGGGGATGAGGTCAAAATGAAGCTTAGATTTGAAATGCACCCAAAAATATTCCCCTTGCTCATATCAGCATAAATAAGTAAATTTATTTCTCACAACTTAAACTACATGCCCAATACCCACAACTAATCATCCTTACTTTTCACTAACCAGCATACTCCTGAGATATTTTCAGAACTAATAATACTAAAATAAAAATTATGAAAAAGATTAATTTCCTTTTAAGCTTGTTTATTTTTTCAATAACAAGTATAGCCCAGCCCGGCACATTAGATTTTACATACGGTGTAAACGGAATAGTATTTGGCAATAATCGTGTTGCGCCAAATTCAATTGCAATACAAAAAGATGGAAAGACAGTTTTTGGAAGCGGGGGCTATGAAAATTCAATATTCGGCTTTGGTTTAGAGAGATATAACGCAGATGGAAGTATAGATATATCTTTTGGCAAAGAAGGTTTTGTTTTTACTGGTATTGGCTCCGAGCTTATATCAGTTCAAATTCAAAATGATAAAAAAATTGTAACCGCAGGATACCATGAATACCAGGATAATTTTGGAAAGCATTTTGTGGAAATACTTGTCATACGTTATAACGGGGATGGCACTATTGATAACACTTTTGGCGCAAATGGAATCGCCACTGCAAATGTTGGAATAAAAAGTTATTCTACTTGTATGGCAATACAAGCAGATGGAAAAATAGTAGTAGCAGGCTATCGCAGGGATGATGAAAATGATGTTCAAAATTTATTCATGGTTAGGTTTCTTACGGATGGGTCGCTCGATGAAAGTTTTGGCAATAAAGGGATGTTGTTAGAATTTCTTTCCTCAAATGTTGAGGTAAATGATATTGCTATACAACCCGAAGATGGAAAAATAATATTGGGTGGTATGTACACTGCCAGCAATCAGGGGGCATATTTTTTAGTACGCTACTTGCCCGATGGCAGAAGAAATCAAGGCTTTGGTATTAATGGCGAAGCTCAAATTCAATTTGGAGCTGGTAGTTCTGCATCAATTCTCAATGAAATAGCATTACAGATTGATGGTAAAATTGTCGCTACAGGCCGTACTTTCAACCCTTCGTCATCTACGAAAATGACTGTGGTACGTTTTAAGACCAATGGTGCCGCAGATAGTAGTTTTGGTGAAAATGGTATTGCATATATTAAATTCGGAGAAGATAAATCCGAAGGAACATCAGTTCTGATTCAAGATGATGAAAAAATAATAATTGGAGGTTTTAATTATCCTTCAAATTTTAGTTATGTGCATTTCGCACTTGCCCGATTAAATAAGAGCGGCATCTTAGATTCTTCTTTTGGAACAGACGGTCAAACAACTACCATAATTGCAAACTCGGCTGCTGTTGATTGTGGTGTATTACAAACTGATGGTAAATTTATTTTGGCTGGAACTGATGGTTCAAAAGGTGTTTTTGTACTTGCCCGCTACAACGGCGCAGACTTAATCCTCCCCATCACCTACACCAAATTTACCGCTGCACAAAGCCAGCAATACATTACCCTCAACTGGCAAACAGCTACAGAATTAAACAACAGGTATTTTGCCGTAGAGCGCAGCAGCAATGCCACAAACTATACATCCATAGCACAGCTAAACAGTGCAGGTACAGGCTCTGTTGTGCATGATTATTTTTATACCGATAAACTGCCTTTGCAGGGCAACAATTATTACCGCCTAAAACAAACAGATGCAGATGGTAAATACACCTACAGCAAAACCGTAAACATTGCTTATTTAAAACCCGGAGCTATACAACTTTATCCAAATCCAGCAAAAGATAAACTTACCGTAAAAGGTTTAAACGCAGCTATCAGCAATACCATTTTTGTACTCGATGTACAGGGCAAAACACTGCTACAGTTTACTGCAAAAGCTGCCGCCTACACTTTCAGTGTTAGCAGCCTTGCATCTGGCACTTATATGATAAGGGTAAAAAATGATAATGGCATAGACACAGAAAAATTTGTAATACAGTAATTGTTGCGGTTGCAATACCAATAAAACAAACCCCGGTATCAATAAAAGATAGCGGGGTTTGTTTTTAAATTTGCGCCTTTGTTGGTCGTCTGACCAACAAAAATTACACTTCACGCCGCATAAAAATGTGTGATGTTTTTTTATGAGCCAAGCTACATTACTCCTATTAAACCCAGTTGTAGCTTGCCCCCAATGGCGGTGGTCGCACTCTTCAGGGTTTTGTTCGCTGCTCGGCATCATTCGGTCAGTATAACCATTGAGCAAATTCATCAGGCGTAAAGGATAGCTTCAATTTATTCCTCAATTTCACACACCTGTTGCCGTTACAAATTTTGCCGCCGTCAACCTTTGCTTTCAATCTACGCTTCGATAAAAGCTCAATAAAATTATTAAGTACAAGAGTGCGACGCAACAGGCGATGCTACACAGACCAACTGCTGGGCCAATAATATTAATACTGAAATTGGTAAGTGGCATCATTTATATTTGCAACCTAATAAAAACGATGTAGTTGATGACAATCTCTTATAAATGGCTGAGTGAATATCTTCCCGAAAAAGTTGAACCAGAAAAACTTTCCAGGATACTTACCTCTATTGGCCTTGAAGTGGAAAGCCTGGAAGAATATGAAAATATTAAAGGTGGATTGAAAGGGCTTATCACCGGCCAGGTAATAGCATGTGAGCAACACCCAAATGCTGATAAACTAAGTGTAACAAAAGTAAATATTGGCAGTAGCGAGCCGCTGCAAATTGTTTGTGGTGCAGACAATGTGGCTGTGGGCCAAAAGGTTATAGTAGCAACTGTAGGCACAACTATCTTTCCACTTTCGGGGGAGCCGGTTACCATGAAGCTGGCTAAAATACGTGGCGTTGACAGCGAGGGTATGATTTGTGCCGAAGACGAGATTGGTATTGGCGATAATCATGCAGGCATAATGGTTTTACCGGATGATGTTGTGGTAGGCACTGCGGTAAGCGAATACATTAAGCCTTACACCGACTGGATTTTTGAAATAGGTTTAACGCCCAACCGCATGGATGCCATGAGCCATATGGGGGTAGCCAAAGATGTATGCGCTTACCTGTCGCATCACGACAGAAAAACATATAAAATTAAGTCTCCTTTTGTAAATATTTTTAAACCCGATAATACCAGTTTACCCCTAAAAGTGGTAATTGAGAACAAGGAAGCCTGTGGGCGTTATTCCGGCGTAACCATAAAAGGAATCAAGGTAAAAGAATCCCCAGAATGGCTGAAGCAGAAGCTAAAGGCAATTGGTTTGAGATCAATTAATAATATAGTTGATATCACCAACTTTATACTCCACGAAACAGGCCAACCCCTCCATGCATTTGACGCTGCAGAGATAAAAGACGCGAAGGTGATTGTAAAAAATCTGGACGCTGGAACAATTTTTAAAACCCTCGACGGAAAAGAACGAACACTAACCGGGAATGATCTGATGATCTGCAATGCCGAAGAGGCTATGTGCATTGCAGGAGTTTTCGGTGGCATAAAAAGCGGCGTTCAAGTAACCACTACAGATATATTTTTAGAGAGTGCCTGGTTTAATCCGGTTGCTATTCGTAAAACATCGGTTTACCATGGTTTGCGCACCGATGCAGCAACCCGTTTTGAAAAGGGAGTTGATATTTCTAATACGGTCAATGTGCTTAAACGCGCTGCACTGCTAATAAAAGAAATTGCCGGTGGAGAAATTGCCAGCGAGATAGTGGATATATATCCCGATCAAAAAGACAAAGTGCATATTGCACTTAAATACCACTACCTGAAAAAACTAAGCGGCAAAAGTTACCACCAGGATGCTATTACAAAATTGGTGGAAAGCCTTGGCTTCGAAATTGTAAAAGAGGGAATGGACGCATTATGGGTGGCCCCACCTTATAGCAAACCAGATATTAAATTGCCGGCAGATGTTGTGGAAGAAATTATACGTATAGATGGTTTAGATAATATTGAAATACCTTCCGGCATATCAATTACTCCGGCGAATGATACGTTCGGCATAAAAGAATGTCTGAGGGAAAAATTATCCAATTATCTCTCCGGCCTTGGCTTCAATGAAATACTTACCAACTCTATTACCAACAGCAGGTATTACTCCGCAGAAATACTTAGCCACTCGGTAAAAATGATCAACAGCCTAAGTGCAGACCTTGATATACTCCGCCCCTCAATGCTCGAAACAGGCCTTGAAAGTATTTCTTACAATATAAACCGCCGCAATACAAGTCTTCGTTTTTTTGAGTTTGGTAAAACTTATTCCTCCGAAATTCCGGGTGCTTACAAAGAAGAAGAACACTTTACCGTTTACATTACCGGCAGTAACCAGCATGATTCCTGGAGAGAAAAATCCAGGCAATCAGATTTTTTTACAGCTAAGGGTGTGGTTACCTCCCTCCTTGCACTTTGCGGAATAACTGAAGTTCAGACAGATCTGCCCATTATGGAAGAAAGTGGAATGGTTCATTATTTTAAAAACCGTAGTCATCAATTGGCCTCTATTATCGAGGTAAACAATACCAAATTGCAGCTTTTCGATATAAAACAGCCCGTTTACTTTATAGATCTTTATTATGGGGCCTTGCTTCCATTGGTTGAAAAGCAAAAAATCGTGTATAGCGAAATTTCAAAGTTCCCGGCCGTTCAGCGGGATCTTTCAATTGTTACAGAAAAGTCTCTTGGTTACTCAGAAATTCAGAGAGGTATCAAAAAATTAAATCTTTCCCACCTGCAGGATATGCGCCTCTTCGATATTTTCGAAAGCGACAAACTGGGTCAGGGAAAAAAATCAATGGCAATCAATTTCACTTTTAGCGATGATGAAAAAACGCTAACCGACAACGAAACAGATGCCATGATGCAAAGCATAATGCAACTTTTAAAAAACGAAATGAACGCCGAAATACGAAAATAAATATCAACTTTGAGTGGGAGTCTTTTTTTGGCCGGGCAATTTTACATCTATTAAGCTTTACTTGCGTCGCACGCTTGTACCGTAGAATCTTTTTTGGGCAAAGGCAAAAAGCCTTACAAAACCCCACCTAAATTTTACGCCCAGGCAAAGGCCTAGCTTTCAATAAAAAATTTGCCGGTACAGAAAATATAAAACCGGTAGAAACGCGAAAAATAAAAATATTTCAAATGAAAGAGCTGGATACACAGCTAGGCAGGCTGCATCATAAACTTCAATTGTTGATAAAACAAAACCAACTGCTCAATAACCAGAACGCAGCTCTACAGAAAGAAAAGGAAAACTTAAAAGCCTCCTTATTTGAAAAAACAGAGTTGCTGCAATCCCTGCACCGGCAGGTTGATATACTAAAACTAAGCAGCAGCGCCCTCAATGAAGGCGAAAAAAAACAACTCGAGAAACGCATCAGCATGTACCTTACTGATATTGAAAAATGTCTTACACTTCTCAATTCCTGACAATATGGATGAACTAATACCCGTAAACATTCTGATTGGCGACCGAAGCTACCGCCTTAGAATCGGCTCAGAAGATGAAGAAATGCTTCGAAAAATGGTTAAAGTCATTAATGATAAAATTATTGAATTCAAAAGCATTTTCGCCGGAAAAGACATGCAGGATTTCGTGGCTATGGTATTAATTTGGTTTGCAACTGAGCAAAACAAATCACTAACTGAAAATATGGAGTTCAAAGAAACCTCAGAAAAACTCTCGGCAATGGAACAAATGATAGAGAAAGCACTTAGCATCGCATCCCAAACAAAAGACCAGGACACTAAATAAACAAACAGCCCCTCGCAGAGGGGCTGTTGAACTTAAAATACAATAATAATTTTTCTAGCACATAGGGGGCGTAATAAAAACGGACAACTATATTAGCCAAACAACGTGCCAACGCAAAATAAAATATTATCTAATTGATTATAAGTATTTTATAAAAAAAAGTTGTGATCATGATTCCCGATTAGGGAAACTAGTTTCCGTAAGCAGGATTAATTCATTCTTAAAAAATTGCAGCGTTTAATTATCTTCGTGGATTACCACTTATTCATTTATAAATTAGTATGAGGTACAAAGAGACATACGATTGTGAAATAATTAAAAAATCAAAAGAATGGACCAAAATGTTATTTTAATTCTAATAGGGTTTCTTGGGGTTGTTGTAGGTATTGTAACCGGCAAAATTATTTTTGCCAAAAACACTAAAAAACAAGTTGAAGACGCTGAACAACAGGCAAAAAAAATAATTGATGAAGCTGCTTCTCGGGCAGAAACAGCAAAAAAGGAAAAAATACTCGAAGCCAAAGAAACATTTGTTCAGCTGAAATCAGACCACGACAGAGAAGTATTAGAAAGAAACAGAAAGCTTAGTGATGTTGAAAACCGTATTAAACAAAAAGAAACAGGCATCACCCAAAAAGAAACGCTCCTTGATAAAAACATTAAAGACAATGAAGTAATCAAAGACAACCTCAACAAACAGCTTGAAGTTGTAAACCAGAAAAGAACTGAGCTTGAAAAACACCAGGAAGAACACATACGGCGGCTTGAAAAAATTGCTGGTTTAACTGCTGAAGAAGCCAAATCTCAATTAATAGAAAGTTTAAAACAGCAGGCCACAACACAAGCTTTGGCTTTGCAACAGGAAATTATTGAAGATGCCCGCCAGAAGGCTAATAAAGAAGCAAGAAAAATCATTATTCAGTCTATTCAGCGAACAGCGGCCGAGCAAACAATAGAAAATACAGTTACCGTTTTCAACCTAGAAAGTGATGAAATCAAGGGCCAGATTATTGGCCGTGAAGGCCGTAACATACGTGCAATTGAAGCTGCAACAGGTGTAGATCTTATTGTAGACGACACCCCCGAAGCTATTGTACTTTCCTCTTTCGACCCGCTCCGCAGGGAAATTGCCAGGCTAAGCCTGCAACGACTGGTTGCCGATGGCCGTATTCACCCTGCCAGAATTGAAGAAGTAGTTGAAAAAACCCGTCGCCAACTTGAGGAGCAGGTTATGGAAATAGGTGAACGCACCGTAATAGAAATGGGCATTCATGGCTTGCATAAAGAACTCGTAAGAATTGTTGGTAAAATGCGGTTCCGTTCTTCTTATGGGCAAAATCTTCTAATGCATAGCCGCGAAGTAGCGAACCTTTGCGGCATTATGGCTGCGGAACTGGGCATGAACCCGAAACTCGCTAAGCGTGCAGGTCTTTTGCACGATATAGGCAAAGTACCAGACGAAGAAACTGAATTGAGCCATGCGCTGCTCGGGGCAAAACTAGCCGAGAAATATGGCGAAAACCCAGCAGTAATTAATGCCATTGGCGCCCACCACGACGAAATGGAAATGCAATACGTTATTTCGCCGCTTGTACAGGCCTGCGATGCCATCAGCGGTGCACGCCCCGGTGCAAGACGCGAAATAATGCAGCAGTACATTCAACGTATAAAAAATTTGGAAACCCTTGCTATATCTTATCCCGGCGTAGAAAAAGCCTATGCCATACAGGCCGGCCGCGAACTTCGCGTAATTGTAGAAGCAGACAAAGTAGGCGATGCAGAAAGCGACAGGCTAAGCTTTGAGATAGCCCAGAAAATTCAAACAGAAATGACCTATCCCGGGCAAATAAAAGTTACTGTTATACGCGAAAAAAGAGCTGTAAATATTGCGCGATAGTAAGTCTGAAAATATATTCAAAAGCTGGTATCTATTTTTTTGATACCAGCTTTTGTTTTTAATGGCATCCAGGTTGCGTCGCAATCCTTTCATCACCTGTAATACTTGGTAACTTTAGCGTTCACAGGTTTTTCAGCCGTTACGTACAAATTTTACCGTTAGAAATAAAGAGCATGAGTTAGGCAACCAGACAGCATGCCGCGCTGAATATGCCGAACAGAATTGCTAAAGTACAAGTGTGCGACGCAAGAGGCGATGCCACTGGTTCCTTGGCCCGGCCCAAAAAATCTTTACGTAAAAATTGACTTGGATATTAGTAATCAATCTCAAGCTTAAGCCTGTCTTTCAATTCTTTAACCCAAGGATATTGCTCTGCAATTTTATCAAAACGCTGGCGGCTGTTCATGGTAAGATGCGCAGGAAGTACTTCCTGTTCGCCGGCTTCAACAAGTATTTTAAAAGAAATACTGCGGTTATTAAAATGCTGCTGAATAAAATCGTTGAGCAGGCTTTTTTCCTGCTCTATAAAACGTTGCTGGGTAATGGCATCAACTGCAACGGTAAATAAATTATCGGCGTCTATTTTTATCCTCGCCATGCGAAAAGTGTTGGCGGCAGAATGTTTTTGCTGTTCATCCATTTTTAAAGCATACTGCTCCCAGCATTCTTTCAGCTTCTGCATATTTAATGCTTCCGCTTCTTTTATCTCTTCTATTAGGTATTGGTCACCATATTTCTGGCGCAGTCCATCAAGTAAACTCTTTTTATTTCCGTTGCTCGATTTAGCGGTGTACGAACTGGCTGATGGAGTAGTAACAAACTGATGTGCTTTGTCCGTTGGTTTCGGCGCTTCCTCCGCAACAAGATTCTTTACTGGTGTGTGTTTCGGCTCTTCGATCAACAGCTTTGAACCCGCTTTTGATAAACTGCTTTTAACCTGTAAAGGATGAATTGATTTTATGCGGTAGGCAATTGGTCCGTCAACCCGTTTTTTTTTAATCAGGCTGCCATTATCCATAGAAAGCTCTATCGCCTGTTGCAGAAAGTTCAGTTTAATAATGGCGATTTCTACATGCAATCTTTTATTGCGGGCCATTTTATAATTTATCTCGGCTTCGTTTAAAATATTCAGCGCACTTACCAGGAAGGAGAGTCCGGCGCCTTTTGCAACAGAAATATATTTCTGCTGCAAACCTTCTACAACGTCCAATAAAACTGCAGCTTTTTCATCGGTACAAACCAAAAGATTACGAAGGAATTCAGCTAATCCGTTTAATACAATATCACCTTCAAAACCTTTGCGGTTTATTTCATCGTACAGGAGCATTGCACTCGCCAAATCCTGTTGCAGCAAGCTGTTGAGCAGCTTAAAGTAATAATCATGATCAAGAATATTTAGGTGCTCCAGCGTGTTCTGATAGGTAACTTCACCATTGGTAAAGCTTACAATTTTATCGAGGATGCTAAGGGCATCGCGCATGCAGCCTTCACTTTTTTGAGCGATCACTTGCAAGGCAGCTTTCTCTGCTTTTATATCTTCTTTTAATACAATCTCCTCCAGGTGCTCAACCGTGTCACTGTTGGTGATGCGTTTAAAATCGAATATTTGGCAACGCGATAAAATGGTTGGGAGGATTTTGTGTTTTTCGGTTGTTGCTAAAATAAAAATGGCGTAAGAGGGCGGCTCCTCCAGCGTTTTAAGAAACGCATTAAACGCACTGGCACTAAGCATGTGTACCTCATCCACAATATACACTTTGTATTTACCTGCCTGCGGCGCAAAGCGCACCTGCTCAACTAATGAACGGATATCGTCTACCGAATTATTGCTTGCCGCATCCAACTCATGAATATTGAGCGAAATACCATCGTTAAAACTTTTACAACTGTTGCATTCATTACAGGCTTCACCATCGGGCTGCAGGTTTTCGCAGTTTATGGTTTTGGCGAGAATACGGGCACAGGTTGTTTTGCCCACACCACGCGGCCCGCAAAATAAAAAAGCATGCGCCAGCTGGTTGTGCTGAATTGCATTTTTTAAAGTGGTAGTTATATGCGACTGGCCCACCACTGTATCAAATGCCTGTGGCCTGTACTTACGTGCTGAAACAATAAATTTATCCATAGCAAGTTTGCAAGATAAGAAATAGCAATAAGGTTAAAAGTGAAAGGGGGTAAGGTGGGGAAAAATTTATTGACCAAACAAAAGATCATGAATATGACTACAAAGGTCGAACCCTTGTACGTTTGGAAACAACAGGCAATAAGGCAGCAAGGCAAAGAGGCAAAGTGGCAATAGGCAAAGAGTAATTCATTGTTCACTGTTCATTGTTCATTAAAATTCCAATTGTACAAGTGTGTGACTACCGTCTAGGTGGGGCAAGCTGCAACAGCCGATGCCATGAAAATATTTTGCCCGGATCAAAAATATTTGAAGAAAAATTTGATAAATTAACATTGTTAAGTATTTTTACAGCGTAATTAGAAGATTATGGGAATAGCAGAACGAAAAGAAAAGCAGAAAAAGGACATTAAAAAGATGATCCTTGATGCTTCTATGAAACTCATTATTGATGAAGGTTTTGAGAACATTACCATGCGTAAAATCGCCGACCTGATTGAATACAGCCCTACGACTGTGTACCTCTATTTTAAAGATAAGGACGAGATTTTTTTTCAACTGCACGAACTGGGTTTTCAAAAAATGCTTGAGATGAACAGAAACCTGCCTGAGATTAAAAACCCGTTGATGCGTCTATATAAAATGGGCGAGAATTATATCAACTTCGGTATGCAAAACCAGGAGTTTTACGATATAATGTTTATACAGCAGGCACCAATGGACACTATCGAAAAAATGGATGACTGCGATTGGGCCCTCGGAGATACGGCTATTGGAGCTTTGCAAAATCTGCTGCAGGAATGCATGGAAAAAGGCCTGATACAAAAAGCCCCTGTTGAAGCTGTAGCAATGGCAATATGGGGAATGGTACACGGCCTTGTTTCGCTGGCTATTCGCAATCGGATGGGTAAAATGGTACCAAAAGAAAACCTGTTAAGCACAATGCATACTTCGTTAAACTGGTTGTTGGGAACCATTGATAACTCATTTGTAAAAGAGTAAATTTTTTTGACTTTTTACTTAACAACGTTAATATTTTAAACATCACTAACATAAATTTTCTATGACCAAAACTAAAATCTTGCAGCTATTCCCGGTGATGGTACTGCTTGCCGCATGGCAACAAGCGACCGCACAACCAATGCTGGAAGTCTTCATAAAACGCGGCCTCAACAGTAATCTTATCCTTATGCAAAAAACTTTCGTTCCGGAGAAAGCGAAGCTAAATTTAGAGTGGGCAAAATCATTGTTTTACCCACTGATGGGCCCAAGTGTACAATATACTTTAGCGAACGAACAAGCGAAAGGCCCATTGGCGATTTATTAAATCCAATTTACAGCAGGTTAAACCAGCTAAAATCTACCACAAAATTTCCACAGATACAAAACCAGCAAGTACAATTTTTACCAAACGATTTTAATGATACAAGAATGGAAGTCTCGTTACCGGTTTATAA